>CAJFNV010000012.1 GCA_904395805.1 Candidatus Gallispira edinburgensis
TTGGCTCCTTTTGTAAGGGAGCTGTCTGTTCAAATCAGTAAAGCTGATTTGAACAGACTGAGGGTTTTTATGCCAAACCGTTAAATTCAAATTTAATGTACAAATTAACCCCCAAACATTTCTTCAAGTCAAAAAACAGCTTTGCTGTTTTCCGAAAAAACAAAAAGGTGCTGTATAACAATACAACACCTCAGAAATCATTTTTCAAAGCAAATTTTTTACAAACTCACCTTACATGATCTTAACTACTACCTTCTTGTCCTCACGGCCGGCAGCAGACTTAATAAAGGTTCTTATAGCCTTAGCTATTCTACCCTGCTTGCCAATTACCTTACCTATATCCTCAGGTGCAACAGTAAGCTCAAGAATAAGAGCATCATCGTCCATTCTTTCATTTACAACAACAGCATCGGGATTATCCACAAGGTGCCTGGCAAGAATTTCAAGTAATTCCTTCATGGCAGTACCCCCTGATTATGCTTCAATAACGCCAGCCTTCTTTAATAAAGCCTTAGCAGTATCAGTAGGCTGAGCACCATTGCTTAACCACTTCTTTGCTTCTTCAACATTAACCTTTAATTCAACAGGCTCCTTACATGGGTCATAGTAGCCTAACTGAGCGATAGCCTTACCACCTCTGGCATTTCTTGAATCAGCAACAACTATTCTATAGAAAGGATTCTTCTTAGCTCCTAATCTGGTTAATCTGATTTTTACCACTTTCCATTCACCTCCTTGGTAATTCTTGTTTATATTAATCTTATTAAAAGTAATAAGCTCTTAAAAAGGAAGCTTAAACCTTCCTCCGCCAAGTCCTCCAAGACCGCCAAAGCCTTTTCTGCCCTTAGCCATACCATTCATCATTTTCATCATCTTTTTCATTTCATCAAACTGCTTTAAAAGCTTGTTGATTTCCTGAATAGATGTACCGGAACCCTTGGCAATTCTCCTTTTACGGGAGCCGTTTAATATATCCGGATTTTGTCTTTCCTTCTTGGTCATTGACTGTATGATTGCCTCAATATGCTTAGTAGCATTATCATCAATATTTAAATCATCAATATTGATTTTACCGCCAATGCCCGGCATCATTTTCATTAAGTCTTTTATAGGACCCATTTTCTTTATCTGCTGGAGCTGATTAAAGAAATCTTCAAGATTAAAATCCATATTTCTCATTTTCTTTTCCAGCTCTCTTGCCTGGTCCTCATCATAGGCTTGCTGAGCCTTTTCAATAAGGCTTAACACATCGCCCATACCCAAAATACGTGATGCCATTCTGTCCGGGTAAAATGGTTCAAGATCTTCCATTTTTTCACCCATACCAACGTATTTGATAGGTTTTCCCGTTACCGCCCTTACAGAGAGAGCAGCACCGCCTCTTGTATCGCCGTCCATTTTGGTTATTATAACACCGTCAATACCCAGTCTGTTATTGAATGTTTCAGCAACATTTACGGCATCCTGACCTGTCATAGCATCGATCACAAGAAGAATCTCCTGAGGTCTTACTTCATTTTTGATATTTACAAGCTCATCCATAAGCTCCTCATCAATATGAAGACGTCCTGCAGTATCTATAATAACAATGTCAAAGCCATTGTTTTTAGCATGTTCAACAGCCTTTTTTGAAATTTCAACAGGATCTCCCTGTCCCATTTCAAATACGGGAATATTGTAGGCAGAGCCTACAACCTGGAGCTGCTTTATAGCAGCAGGTCTGTACACGTCACAGGCAGCCAGAAGAGGTCTCTTGCCCTGCTTTCTAAGCTGTCCGGCAAGCTTTCCAACAGTAGTTGTTTTACCTGCACCCTGAAGACCTGCCATCATATAAACAGTAGGAGGTTTTGAACTGAAAGTAAGCTTTGACTGAGAGCTTCCCATAAGTTCCACAAGACCGTCATTGACAAACTTGATGACCTGCTGAGCAGGATTAAGTCCCGTAAGAACCTCTTCACCTACAGCCTTTTCACTGACTTTGTTTATAAAATCCTTAACTATTTTAAAATTTACATCAGCCTCAAGCAAAGCCAGCTTAACTTCACGCATTGCTGCCTTTACGTCTTTTTCCGTAAGCTTTCCCTTGCCCTTAAGGTTTGAGAAAACCTGCTGAAGCTTGTTTGATAAACTTTCAAAAGCCATATAAGCCTCCTAATCCAGAATATGGTCAACCAAACTCTTTACATTAAGCAATTCACTATTACCCTTTTCGATCAATCTGTCAAGTTCTTTCGTTATGATTTCCACCTTTTCCTTGCGTTCAAGGTATTTATCCACAAGCATAAGCTTCTCTTCATACTGTTTAAGAAGCTTTTCAGTCCTTTTTATCATATCCTGAACAGCTTGCCTTGTTATGGAATGTTCTTCCGCTATTTCATTTAATGAGTAATCGTCAAAATAATAGCTTGCCATAACCGACCTTTGCTTTTCAGTAAGCAGTTCTCCATAGAAATCCAGCAAAAGAGTAATGTAATAAATCTTATCCATACTGCACCCCTCAGTTCAAGTGCCTGACTGTGTAAAGTATTTTTCCCTTACACCTCAGTTATGATACCACACCCCGGAACAAATGTCAAGTATTTTTTCTTGACATTTTAAAATTTAAATCAACAATTCATTGCTTATTCATTTATAATATAGTATAATAGTATTGTCAGGCAGTCAGAAGGAGTACGCATTTGAAGAAGATAATATTTATAATAATTATTGTACTAATTATTATAATAATTTTTTTAATGCTTACACCTGTTCCGGTGTACTAGCATAAGTCAGAGAGCAGCCTGCAGGATTTAATTAAATCTTATGCACTTGTAGTATCTGACCAATACTATCCTGACATATATAAAATACATAGACTGTAGTGTATAATTTTTTACTTTTACTCTTGACAAACAGGCTGCTTGCCATTATAATTAAATTACAAATGTTACTTCTTTCTAACTTATTTGCCGGTTGGTCACCGGCAGCCAGAATGTACTCTGATATGCCTGTACATTCCTCAAAGAGCATTGGTTTGAGATATAACCAATGCTTTTTTGTATTTTCAAAAACATCAAAACTAAATTCCTGTTTAACTCACCAACAACCTTACAATCCACCACCTGTAGGGGCGATCAGCACTTTTGCCTTTGGCAAAAGCCGACCTAACGGTCGTCAGATTTCTTTCTGTGCAATTCATCGATCGCCAGTGGCTCCTTTATAAAGGAGCTGTCCGAAGGACTGAGGATTTTTCTCCTAAATCTGTTAAATTCATGTTTACCGCACTAACTTATGCTCCTTTATAAGGCAATACTGTCAACTTAAAGGATTAGCATAAAACTGACCGTTCAAA
>CAJFNV010000013.1 GCA_904395805.1 Candidatus Gallispira edinburgensis
CCTTTGGTTTTTTCTTGCAATCTAATTATACCATATTTTGATGACTTTTGTGCTTTTTATTTATTTTGGGACTTTTTCAGTGGTCTCGAACCGTCCCCTTGTCACATGTTGTTTATAATAACAGGTGTTCTGAAGGAGATCCTGCATTTAAAATGATAGCTGTCAGAAAATTTGACGGACAAATTGTTTATGCATATTATTAATCTTTAATATATCAGCCTGTTGAGCAGAAATATTTAATAGGCTGACAGAGTTAATAATAGACTGTTTGTGTGACGATATAATAAATGTAAGTGCAAGTGATAACAATAAGAAGAATGTGAAACTTACATCAACATACAGTTATAATAATGCCAATATGCTTACATCCCTTGTAAACAAGAACGGAAGCGGAAGAATACATTCATCATATGGCTACAGCTATAATCTTGACGGAAAAGACCATTTGTAAAAAATGCATATGTCCATAGAACTAATATAAATTTATTATTTTGACAAATTTTTCATTGTTAAATAAAGTATAAAATCCCTTATACAACAGATAATAGAAATACAGTATTATTTGTTAATAAGGAGGAGTTGTTTTGAAAGCAACCGGAATTGTGAGAAGAATAGACGACTTGGGTCGTGTTGTTATACCAAAGGAAATAAGGAGAACATTAAGGATAAGAGAGGGTGACCCGCTAGAAATATTTACAGACAGAGATGGTGAGATCATACTGAAGAAATATTCTCCTATTGGTGAGCTGGGTGCTTTTGCAAAAGAGTATGCAGAAAGTCTTGCTAAAAATGCAGGACATATTACGTGTATAGTGGATAAAGATCAGATTATTGCAGTATCCGGTGGGGTAAAGAAGGAATTTATGGAAAAACATATAAGTTCAGAGCTTGAAGAAGTTATCAATAACAGAAATACATTGATCGCAAACAGGAATGACAGCAATTTTGTGCCGATACTTGAGGATGACAGTGAAAGCTATAATCATGAGCTGATTACTCCTATAATATGTGAGGGTGATGTGCTTGGTGCAATAGTTATGCTAAGTGACAGTCAGTCAATGGGTGAGGTTGAAGGAAAGCTTGCACAGACAGCAGCAGGATTTTTAGGCAAGCAGATGGAACAGTAAGTTAAGTGAAATAAAATTAGAAAAATTAAAAATTTTTTAAAAAAATATTGGATTTTGTTAAAAAAATAACTTGAACATTTTTTTTAACTATGTTATAATTTAAACATAGTTAAAGTCTTCATAATATATTCTTATAAAAGGACGCATGTTGTAATGACTTGTGTTCTTTTTTTGTAATAAAAATTAGACCAAAGCATATAGACATATATAAAGACAAAATAGTGGAGGAACTATGAGAAGAGATATAACACTTTGTCATCCAGAACTACAGGTAAAGGTAAAAAATGCTTATTGAAGAATGTAAAAAGCGGGGCTTATAGTGAAACTTAGGGAGTGTTTTAGAAGTGTTGAAGAGCAGGATCGCATTTATGCACAATGGTTTTAATTATGTTAATCTGATAGATATTGCCGAGGTGTTTGGAAAAGAAAGAGATTATGAAAACGGGAAGATTAAAATAGAATAGTTAAATTGGAAAATGCCTTTAAGTTATTGCTTAAAGGTATTTTTGGTGTGAATAAATAATAATAATTGAAAAAAATTTGTAAAAAAACTATAAACTGTAAAAAATATATTGTATTTGAAAATTTTTATGGTAAAATAGATATATAAGATTAAAATTTGATTAAAATTTCATTAAGAAATGAGGAGGATTTACTTATGAAAAAATTATGGGTCGTTTTAGCAGTGGTTATAATGGGGCTACTTGGCACGGTTAGTGTAAGTGGAGCTACGGGAAATGAGAGAATATGGTTCTTTATGGATGAGAAGTTTGAAAATTTATCTTCAGGCATATTAACACAGGATACTGCAGTAGACGGACTTACTTTGTCAAAGGGAATTGAATTAAAGTTTAACATGAATCCTAAAAGAATAAGAGGCGTCGAAATTAATAAATGGATTTTTACAAAAGATAACGGTAATACGACAAATGGATATGTAAAGTTTTATGTAAACGGAAATACAAATATACATATATTTGCCGGACTTGATAACAATACGGGAGAGGCTCCGGCAAGAGCCCTTGCGATTTATTCCGAGGCTGACGGTAAGCAATTGACAAGAATAAGTATTAAAAAAATAGACGATTATGTATATGAGTACAGAGGCGGTGCAGGGTATATATATTTGTATACACCGGATAAATATATAAGAATATTCGGAATAGCGACTAAGGATTATAATACTGAGGAATATGCACCGCTTGATGATGACGAAAAAAAAGAATGGAACTTTACATCATATAAGGATATGTATAATACAATAAAAACGGATATGGATATAGACGGACTTAAGCTTTATGCTACAGAGAAATATGACATGGCGTTGAAAAACAGTTATGTTAAAAGCAATTACGGTACAGAAGCGAACTGGTATCTTGATTTAAAGGGAGCAGTAAAATATAATGGCAGGTTTGTAAGTTTTCCTGTACCCAGAAATTCGGATATATACATTACTGCAAGGTCTGGTGATGGTGTTTCCGAAAGAGCTTTAATGGTAAGGAATACATATTTTGGGTTACCTGATACAGACCTTGAAAAATACAGCGGATATTCCGATTACATTGAGGATACCTGTGTTATGGTAAGGGGTGATATGGATACTTATAAAATAAGTTATTATGGTAATGGGGAAAATTTTGTATTGAGTTCGGCAGATTCAGCTATAAGAATTTATAAAATTGCAATAGTTCCAAGAGTGAATAAAGTAGTAGACAGTAAAGTATGGGATATAAGTAATAACAGTAAATTTACAGTGGGGACATATGCTGATGCAGTTATAGACGGACTGGAAATGTATAACTCAACAGTAAGTCAATGTAATATTTCCGACTATACCAAGAGAATACATATTAAAAGCGGTCCATATATAAGTGCTTCCGGGAAAATCAGATTTAATATATCTGACAGTTCAGGTAATAGAGGAAGTAATGTGAAACGAACTATATCAATAACAGCAAATACAGATAGTGCAGGAACAATGCTTGTTTTGGTAAATTCAGAGGATTATTTGATTGGTTGCGTTGATTTGAGCACAGAAATTGAAGAGTATAGTTTTGAGTATACAGGTAACTATGAGAAAATAAATGTGTATACATATTATCCAAGAAATGCTCATTCAGCTAATTCGTACATTTATAGTATAAATAATGGCATAGCAGAAACTACAGGACCTGACGACACTGCCAGAACAATAAATGTAACAAAGGGACAGAAATATCAGTATTACTTTACGGCAGAAAATGTAAGCCCTGATAAATATACATATAAGATAACGTACAATCCTGCTGCACTTACTGTAAAGTATGTAGGATATGGTGACGGCTCAAATAATTACAGTAAGGACGGACTTAATATAATAAACAACAATACGAGTACCGGAGAAATAACTTACACAATTGACAAAGCCTATGAGAAATGGTCGGGGGTAACTGTTTCTGTCATATTTGAGGCAAAATCTACGGGAAATACAACTATAAACTATATAGCGGAAATTAATTAACAGAGGAGAAAGAATATGGGAAGAATAAAAGAAATAACAGCAAGAATACTTTTTATTGTAATGTTTATGACAGCTTTGGGGGAGTGCAATACACTTGCTATGGCAAGCGAAATTGACGGTACAAGTATTTTTGAAAGTGTTGTAAAGGAATCAAATGAAAGAGATGAAAGTGAAAGTTCGGGAGCAGTGTATTTTGAAGAAGCTCTTGATGATATGACAGGGGAAAGTGACAGTCTGACAGAGTATGCAGAGAGTATTCTTGAAAGGCATAATTTTTACAATGAGCTTACAGATGAAGAAAAGGTAACCGTAAGGCAGGAACTGGGTCTGAGAGAGGACACAATGGGTGAACTGTGCGAAAAGGGATATACAATAGAGGAATCAAGGGGAAAAGCTATACTCATGCAGCAGCTTGATATATCCCTTAATGATGTGCTTGGTATGACAGAAGCATACGGAAGCGAAGAAAAGGCAAGAAGTGAAGCTTTGAAATTCAGAAGAAGTTTTGACAAATATACAGACTTTTACAGTGATGAGAATGAATTTGATGTGGTATCTCTTATGATAAGGGGATATGAATTTGAGGATGCTGTAAATATATGTGTAGTCAAAAATTGTATTGTAACCGATGTGACTGTGTCAGATAGCAGCGTGACCGTAATGGATATAGCTGCGTCAGAGGGTGCGGTGACTGTAAGTGATGAAACATTGAACAGCATAGGAAGAGAAAATAGGGTCAATCCAATAAAGATAGGGGAGATATTGAAAAGTATCGATATGACTGCCGATGAGCTTTATATGAAAATATTAGAGTTCAAATCAGAGCATGGAATGATAGAGGGAATTATGCCTATGGCATCAAGTTCCGATGATGAGGATGACAGTGTATTTTCAAGATTTACGGCTGACCCACAGATAAATTCGGCACCTTTTAAAAAAGATAAAAATGTGATGGACAGTGTGTCAATAAGTTCAGGAGCACTGAATTATACTGACTATGTAACAAAAATACCGGGGATAAACGGATTTGATTTTGATTTAAAACTGATGTATAATTCAGATGACAGGGTTTCAGACGAGGATAGAAACGGGACTACGGTATGGCATTTTAATATACCAAGATATACAACA
>CAJFNV010000014.1 GCA_904395805.1 Candidatus Gallispira edinburgensis
CCCTCCTTTACAAAGGAGGCTGATTGCGGGCGAGCAATGCTCGCCCCTACAGGTGGTGGATTGTCAGGTTGTTGCTGCGTTAAACATGAATTTAGTTAAATTAAGAAAGGAAATATGGAATATGGCAAAATCAAAATTAATAAGTGCAAACAAAAAAATTGAAAAAGCTGTGACGGGAGGATATAAGAAAATCGAAGACAGTGTAACGGGTGGGTATAAAAAAATTGAAGAAGGTGTTGTGGGAAGTTTTAATAAGATAAGTGATAAATTTGTTGATAATTTTCTTACGAGGGAGGGTGAAACAGTAGAAGAGGCAAAAGAAAGACTTGCAAAGCAACACACAAAAAATTAAAAAGAAAGACTTGCTCTGATGATAAAAAGAGAGAAGTAAAGGAAAAAACAAAAAAGTAAAAGCAGCAGATATTAAAATACATAAAAAGAAAGGATTGATATTATGAAAAAAAGTACATTTGTTGCAATGATCTTAGGTATTATAGGAGGTATTTTATTTGCTCTGGGCATGTGTATGGCACTGATAGAAGAGTGGAATATTTTTAATCAGGGTGTTATATTGGGAGTTGTCGGGGCTGTTATACTGCTTATTATGGTACTTGTATGGAGAAAAATGGAAAACAAGGCTCCTATAAAAATATCAGGCAAAACTATTGTGGCAACTCTTATAGGAATTATAGGTGCTCTCCTTCTCGGCGTAGGAATGTGTCTTACTATGGTATGGAGCAATATGATTACGGGAGTTATAATAGGTATAGTAGGGATTGTTGTTCTTTTAAGTCTTATTCCTTTTGTAAAGGGATTAAAATAATTGCAGATACAGTGTGCGGCAGGAATAAAACTGCTGCACATTTTTATAATTTTAACAATTCTTAAACAATTATATGTTATAATCTAAAGAGGAGGTGAATTAAATGATAAATATTCTTGTTGTGGAAGATGATATAAATTTAAACAAGCTTGTATGCTCATATTTAAATAACAGCGGATTTAATGCAAAGGGGTGCTTTAATGCTGCTAATGCCTATGAGGCTATGTATAACAATATTTTTGAGCTTATCATATCAGATATTATGATGCCCGGTGAGGACGGATTTGAATTTGCAAAAACAGTAAGAGAAGTAAACAGGACAATCCCTATATTGTTTATGTCTGCAAAGGATGATTTGCCTTCAAAGCAGAAGGGGTTTACTATAGGGATAGATGATTATATGGTGAAGCCTGTTGACCTTGAAGAACTGTTATTAAGAGTAAGGGCTCTGCTGAGAAGGGCAAACATTGAAATGGAAAGAAAGATAACTGTGGGCAATCTGACACTTGATGCTGATGCAATGACAGCCACTGTAAACGATGAGGAAATACCTGTCACTACAAGAGAGTTTAATTTGCTGTATAAAATGCTTTCATATCCTAACAAAACATTTTCAAGAGGTCAGCTTATGGATGAATTCTGGGGTGTGGAAAGTGACACAGGTCTCCGAGCCGTAGATGTATACATTACAAAGCTGAGAGATAAATTTTCAGAGTGTGACGGGTTTTATATAAAGACTGTCAGGGGACTGGGTTACAAGGCGGTGCTGAAATGAAAAGGAATAAGAAATCCGTAAGGAATATTTTTTCAATTAAATCCTATATATTTTATTTTCTGCTCCTTGCTTTTGTAATAACATGTTGTTTTCTGCTGTTTTTAAGTCATCTGAATGTTGATTACGGAAGTGTGGAAAAAAGTGCAAAGCTTACTTTTATAAACATACTGTTTATAAGTCTGGTATTTACACTTCTTGACGGAATATATCGTAAAATTACTGTGGAACGCCCTTTAAGGAGTATTCTGGAGGCTACGGAAAAGCTGACCAGCGGTAATTTCAGTGTGAGGATAAGGCCTTTTCACGGATTTGACAGCAACAGTGCCCTTGATACAATTATAGAAAATTTCAATAAAATGGCTGAGGAATTATCGGGCGTTGAAACACTGCGCAATGACTTTATATCAAATGTTTCTCACGAAATTAAAACCCCTCTTGCTGTAATTAAGAATTATGCCGATATGCTTAAGAGAAGTGACATAACCGAGGAAGAGAGAATTGAATATGCAGGAATAATAGAACAGTCATCTGCAAGGCTTTCAAACCTGATAACAAATATTCTTAAGCTTAACAAGCTTGAAAATCAGCAGATATTTCCCGATGTAAAGGAATTTGATCTGGGCAATCAGCTTTGTGAGTGCATATTGAATATGGAGGAATTATTTGAAAGAAAAAATCTGGAGCTTGATACGGATATTGAGGAAGGTGTCAAGATAAAATCAGATGAAGAACTTTTGAGTATTGTATGGAATAATATTTTGTCAAATGCAATTAAGTTTACGGATGAGGGCGGACTTATCACAGTAAGCTTAAGGAAAAATGATGATAGGGCAGAAGTTGATATTTCCGATACAGGATGCGGTATGAGCCCCGATGTGGGAAGAAGAATTTTTGAAAAATTTTATCAGGGAGATGAGTCTCATTCAGGTGAAGGCAACGGCCTCGGTCTTGCTCTTGTAAAGAGAGTAATAGATATTACAGGCGGTGAAATATTTGTGGAGAGTGAAAGAGGAAAGGGGAGTAAATTTATTATTAAACTGCCTGCAGGTTAAATATATTGTCGGAGAGGTGAAAATATATTATGGCAGATAAAAATGAAGTGTTTGTTTATTCCTATTCTGCAGAAGAGCAGGATATTGTAAGAAAAATAAGGCAGAAGTATATGCCTGAGGAAGAAAACAAAATGGAGCAGTTAATAAAGCTTGATAAAAGTACCAGAACTATGGGAAGAGTGGCTGCGATAACATTGGGAATTGTCAGTACTCTTGTTTTTGGCACGGGAATGTGCTGTGTGCTGGAATGGGATATGTTTATTTTGGGTGTTATAATTGGTATGATCGGTATTGGGGGCATGGTATCGGCATATCCGATTTACAGTTATATTAATAAAAAGCATATGGAAAAAATTGCACCTAAAATTATGGAGCTTACCGAAGAACTGCTTAAACAAAACTGAATAAAATTTATAAAGCCTGTTTGAAGCATTTGTTTTGAACAGGCTTTTACGTTCTGACAATTGCTGATAAAACTAAGTGAACAAATATTCGCAATTAATCGAAAAAATATTCTGTTGATGTTGATTTGTAACATATATTGTGGTATACTGTCCTTAAGGAGTTGATAGCATGAGTGACTTTAAAATTGTTTCAAAATATAAGCCTACAGGCGACCAGCCTCAGGCTATTGAAAAGCTTGTAAAGGGGCTTAATGAAGGTAAAAAATTTCAGACCTTACTTGGTGTAACAGGCAGCGGAAAAACTTTTACTATGGCTAATATTATAGAAAAGGTAAACAGACCTACTCTTGTTATCGCTCATAACAAGACACTGGCGGCACAGCTTTATAATGAGTTTAAAGAGTTCTTTCCTGAAAATGCCGTTGAATACTTTGTATCATATTATGATTATTATCAGCCCGAGGCTTATGTGCCTTCAACTGATACTTATATTGAAAAGGACAGTGCGGTAAATGATGAAATTGATAAGCTGAGGCATTCTGCTACATCGGCTCTTTTTGAAAGAAGAGATGTTATAGTTGTGGCAAGTGTAAGCTGTATTTACGGCCTTGGTGCCCCTATTGACTACAACACAATGACATTATCAATACGTCCCGGTATGCAGAAAAGCAGAGAAGAAGTTTTAAAGCGTCTTGTTGAAATTCAGTATACGAGAAATGAAATGGATCTTCAGAGAGGTACTTTCAGGGCTAAGGGGGATGTTGTTGAGGTCATACCTGCAGGTAATGATGATACTGCAATAAGGATAGAATTTTTCGGTGATGAAATAGACAGGATAACTGAAATAGATGTGCTTACAGGTGAAATAAAGGCAAGGAGAAATCATGTGTCTATTTTCCCTGCTTCTCACTATGTAACTACAGGGGATAATCTTAAAAGAGCGTTACATGATATAAGTGAGGAGCTTGACCAGAGATATGCGGAACTTAAGGCACAGGACAAGCTTCTGGAGGCTCAGAGAATATTGCAGAGAACAAATTATGATATGGAAATGATGCAGGAAATGGGTTTCTGTTCCGGAATTGAAAACTATTCAAGGCATCTTGACGGAAGAGCACCTGGAAGTATGCCAAATACATTAATTGATTACTTTCCGAAGGATTTTCTTATAATTGTTGACGAGAGCCATGTTACAATACCTCAGATAGGCGGTATGTACAACGGTGACAGATCAAGAAAGACAACACTTGTGGATTTTGGTTTCAGGCTGCCTTCTGCTCTTGACAACAGACCCCTTAAATTTGAAGAATTTGAGGGAAAAATAAATCAGATGATATTTGTTTCCGCTACTCCAAACAAGTATGAAAAGGCTCATTCAGAACAGGTTGTTGAACAGATAATAAGACCTACGGGACTTCTTGACCCTGAGGTAGAGGTGCGTCCTGTTGAAGGTCAGATAGATGACCTTATAAGTGAAATAAACAAGACTGTTGCAAAGGGAAATAAAGTCCTTGTTACTACCCTTACAAAGAAAATGGCTGAGGACCTGACACAGTATCTTAAGGAAAGCGGTATAAGGGTAAATTATCTTCATTCCGATATAGATACCCTTGAAAGACTTGAAATTATAAGGGATCTGAGGCTTAATGTTTTTGATGTTCTTGTGGGCATCAATCTTCTGAGGGAAGGTCTTGATATTCCCGAAGTAAGTCTTGTGGCTATTATTGATGCGGATAAAGAGGGCTTTTTAAGAAGTGAGACTTCTCTTATACAGACAATAGGACGTGCGGCAAGAAATGCAGAGGGCCATGTTATAATGTATGCAGATACCATGACCGATTCTATGAGAAATGCCATAACGGAAACAAACAGACGTAGATATATTCAGGAGGAATACAACAGAGAGCACAATATTGTGCCTAAGACAATAAAGAAAAAGGTACATGAGATAATTGCTGCAACTCAGGGTGTTGAAAGGAAAAAGACCGATATTATGGATAAGGACCCTGAGTCTATGTCAAGGGAAGAACTTCTGGAGGCTATAAAGAAGATTGAAAAGAGTATGAAAAAGGCTGCGGCTGATCTTGACTTTGAGAAGGCGGCTGAGCTGAGGGACAAGATGATCGAGATGAAGAAGATCAGCTTACTTTAAACAAGTAAGCTGAAACATATTAGGATCAATATGTTAGATATTTCGTTTGGTGAGGTAAATTGGAATTTAGTTCATTTATTGAAATAAAAATCAACACCGCAAATGCGAGCATTTGCTAAGTTGAAAGCAGTCAGGAAGGAAAATCCCTCAGTCTGTTCAAATCAGCTTTACTGATTTGAACAGCCAGCTCCCTTTAGGCAAGGGAGCCAAGAGGACGGGCACGCCGCCTTTTTGATCAGTTAGGTTTATGCTGATCTATTAAGTTGACAGTATTGCTTTAGGCAAGGGATGCTTTGGGTTGGTGTTACGGTAAATTGGAATTTAATAAGGTAAATGTAAGAATATAATTGTACAGGTGAGAAAAATGGCAAAAAATGAAATTGTTATAAAGGGTGCAAGGGCAAACAATTTAAAAAATATTGATCTGACTATACCAAGGGACAAGCTTGTTATTTTTACGGGCTTAAGCGGCAGCGGTAAGTCAAGTCTTGCCTTTGATACCATATATGCAGAGGGACAGAGAAGATATGTTGAGAGTTTAAGCTCTTATGCGAGAATGTTTCTGGGACAGATGGAAAAGCCCGAGTGTGACAGCATTGATGGCTTATCTCCCGCTATATCAATTGACCAGAAAACTACAAGCAACAACCCCCGTTCTACTGTGGGTACAGTTACCGAAATATATGATTATTTAAGACTGCTTTTTGCGAGAGTGGGTGTTCCTCACTGTCCCAAGTGCGGAAAGGAAATCCACAAGCAGACTGTTGACCAGATCGTGGATAAAATACTTGAGCTTGAAGAGGGTACAAGAATACAGCTCCTTGCTCCTGTTGTAAGAGGGAGAAAAGGAGAACATGTAAAATTACTTGAGGATGCTAAAAGGAGCGGTTATGTAAGAGTAAGAGTTGACGGAAGTATTTATGATTTAGGTGAAAAAATAGAACTTGACAAAAACAAGAAGCACAACATTGAAATAGTTGTAGACAGACTTGTTGTAAGAGAGGGAATGGAACAGAGATTAAGCGAGTCTATTGAAACCGTGTCCGCTCTTACGGGAGGTATTATTCTTGTGGATGTTATAGGGGGAGATGAAATTCTGTTCAGTCAGAATTTTGCCTGCCCTGACTGCGGTATAAGTATTGAAGAAATTGAGCCGCCTATGTTTTCTTTCAACAATCCGAGAGGTGCCTGCCCTGATTGTATGGGTCTTGGTGTGAAAATGATAATTGATGAGGATATTATAGTGCCTAATAAAAATCTGTCTTTAAGACAGGGAGCAATAAATGCTATGGGATGGGGGAATATTGCAAGTCCCGAGTCATCATCCCATTCTTTAATAAGGGCGCTTATGGGTATATACAATTTTGATATGGATACTCCTTACAAGGACCTGCCACGGGAAGCAAGGGATGCTATTATGTACGGTACTCACGGAAAAGAAGTTCAGGTACCTTACAAAGTTGCAGGAAAGACAAAATACTATTCATTTGCCTTTGAAGGTGTGATTACAAGTATGGAGAGAAGATACAAGGAAACTACATCGGAAAGTTCAAAGGAAGAATATGAATCCTACATGACAAGTGTAAAATGCCCCACCTGCGGAGGAAGAAGGCTTAAACCTGAGGTATTGGCTGTAACCGTGGGAGGAAAGAACATTGCCGAGGTAACGGAAATGTCAATAAAGGAGCTGCAGAAGTTCTTTAACAGCATAGAATGGACCGATACACAGAGAGCTATAGGAGAACAGATATTTAAGGAAATCAATTCAAGAGTAGGTTTTCTTATGAATGTAGGTCTTGATTATCTTACCCTTGCAAGGACTGCCGGCACTTTAAGCGGCGGTGAGGCACAGAGAATAAGGCTTGCAACACAGATAGGCTCGGGACTTGTAGGTGTGCTTTATATTCTGGATGAGCCAAGTATAGGACTTCATCAGAGGGATAACGACAAGCTTCTTTCAACTTTAAAGCATTTGAGAGATCTGGGAAATACTCTTATTGTAGTTGAACATGATGAGGACACAATGAGAGAGTCCGATTATATTGTGGACATAGGTCCTTATGCGGGTGAGCATGGAGGAGAGGTTGTGTTTGCAGGAGAATACAAGGATATCCTTAACTGTGAAAGGTCGATCACAGGGGCATTTTTAAGCGGAAGGGAAAAAATTGAAATACCTGCCGAGAGAAGAAAGGGCAACGGTGAATTTCTTCATATAAAAGGTGCCTGTGAAAATAATCTTAAAAATGTGGATGTGGATATTCCTTTAGGCTGCTTTGTCTGTGTTACAGGTGTTTCAGGCAGCGGAAAGAGTTCTCTTGTAAATGAAGTTCTTTATAAGACACTTGCAAGGGACCTGAACAGAGCTAAAATAAAGCCGGGAAAGTATGATGAAATTACAGGCCTTGAGCATCTGGACAAGGTCATAAATATTGACCAGAGTCCTATAGGAAAGACACCAAGGTCAAATCCTGCAACATATACGGGACTTTTTGACCTTATAAGAGATCTGTACACTCAGCTTCCTGAATCAAAAATAAGAGGATTTAACAAGGGAAGATTCAGTTTTAATGTAAAGGGCGGAAGATGCGAAGCCTGCAAGGGTGACGGTATTATTAAAATAGAAATGCACTTTTTGCCTGATGTTTATGTGCCCTGTGAGGTATGCGGCGGCAAGAGATACAACAGGGAAACTCTTGAAGTAAAGTATAAGGGCAAGACTATTGCCGATGTGCTTGATATGACAATTGATGAGGCTTGTGAATTTTTTGAAAATCTTCCGAGAATCAAAAATAAGCTGGATACGCTTAAGGCTGTGGGACTCGGTTATGTGAAGCTTGGGCAGAGCTCTACCACACTAAGCGGCGGTGAGGCACAGAGAGTTAAGCTTGCTACGGAACTGAGCAGGAGAAGTACGGGAAGGACAATATATGTTCTTGATGAACCTACAACGGGACTTCACAGCTATGATGTGAGAAGGCTTATAAATATAATACAGCAGCTTACCGATGGGGGAAATACTGTTGTTGTAATAGAGCATAATCTGGATGTTATAAAAACTGCCGATTATATTATTGATCTGGGTCCCGAAGGCGGCGACGGGGGAGGTACTGTTGTAGCAACGGGAACTCCCGAGGATATTGCAGATACGGAAGGGTCATATACGGGAATGTATCTTAAAAAGTTAGGAGTTTAAAAGAGTGAGGAGCTGAAAAGAGTTAGGAATCAGGAGTGAGGAGATTATGGCTTTTTATGAGGAGAATAAAAAGTATTAGTCTGATATTTAGAGCTTTTGAAATAATAGGGTGAGAGTTTGATATGAGTGAAGAAGAATTGTTACAGTATATTTTCTGTAAAGCGAGGAAAGATTTAATAAGTCTGGGAATACCTGTTTCAGATGATATTGATCCCAAAATAAGAATAAGCAGGGCACAGAGAAAGTGGGGAAGCTGCAAGCTTTCAAAAAAGCCGGGAGATCACAGATTTCATATAAGCATAAGTGAGAATTGTTTCAAAGAGCCCGATCATATAAATTTTATAAGAAATACTATGGCTCATGAGCTTATACACACTGTGGAAGGATGCTTTAATCATGGTGCGGGATTTAAGGCATATGGAAAAATTGCGGAAAAGCTTGGTTACGAAATAACAGTGTCAAGTAAAAGTGCTGTTGAAAAAAGTGATGAGGAAAAATTTAATGAGGCTAAGCATGTCCTCAAATGCACTGAGTGCGGGCAGATGTATTACAGGTTAAGGTTCCCTAAGGCAAGGGGATATATAAACAAAATAAGATGCGGCAGGTGCAGGGGAAGGCTAATAAAAGTTAAATGAGTGTTGAAATTAAATTGTTGATTTTGTATAATTAAAGTGAGAGGGATAAGGGGTGTTGTTTTGGGAAAACAACGGAAAAGTTGTTAAAGACAGTGAGGTAAATTTGAATTTAACAGAGTTAGGAGAAAAATCCTCAGTCCTTCGGACAGCTCCTTTATAAAGGAGCCACTGGCGAGCAATGCTCGCCCCTACAAATGATTAGGTTGTCAGGTTGTTGGTGAGGTAAACAGGAATTTAACGGCTAGGATAAAAATCCTCCGACAGCTCTGCCGAGCTGCCACCTCCTTTACAAAGGAGGCTTTAAATCAGCTTTTCGTATATTTGTATTGTTTTGAACGGGTAAAACAAGGGAGCCTGAACGTGAGCCTTAAACCCCTCAGTCCTTCGGACAGCTCCTTGGTTGCTTAGGCGAGCAGCATTGCGTAGCAATGCGACCAGCCCTTTAGGCAAGGGAGGCTTGGGGAGTGGTGTGTTAAATTGGAATTTAGGGGAGTTAGGAATGAGGAGGGAAAACCCTCAGTCAAGCCTTAAGGGCTTGACAGCTCCCTTACAAGGGAGCCACTGGCGATCAATGCTCGCCCCTACAAATGGTTGGTTGTCAGTGTATTGTTGCGTTAAACAGGAATTTAAAGACAATGTTTAAGAAAACGATTTAAAAATATGCATTTTGAAATATGCATTATGAATTGTAAATTATAAATTATAATGAGGGAATGAGGTGTTTTTATGGCAGTTTACAAGTGCAGTGTATGCGGTTATATTTTTGATGAAGAAAAAGAGGGAAAGAGTTTTGATACCCTTGAAGTATGTCCCGTGTGCGGTCAGCCGAAAGATGTATTTGAAAAGCTTGAAATGGGTGAAAAAGACGAAGAAGATTTAACTGAAGAAAATGAAGAAATAGCAGATGAGGCTGTTGAAGCAGGTATAAAAATGGCTGCAGATGAGGCTGAGAAAAGTGATAATATTAATAATGAACTTGGGTATGACAGCAGGTACAAAAGAAGAGATGAAAGCATAAGATATATGTCAGAAATTCATGAAATGGCTGTAAGGGGTGACAGTATCCATGCATCTATGGGAATTAAAAATGTTAAGCCCGACTGGGACGATATTCTTATTCTCGGGGCACAGCTGAATCCGCCGCCCTTAAACGACGAGGATCATGTGTCAACAATGACTGTTATAGGAAAAAATGCAAAAAGACCTATGATAATAAAAAGTCCTGTTTATGTTTCTCATATGTCATTCGGCGCACTTTCAAAAGAGGCAAAAATTGCTCTGGCTAAGGGAAGTGCCGCTGCTGGCACAGCAATGTGCAGCGGTGAAGGCGGAATACTTGAAGAGGAAAAAGAAGCTGCTTACAAGTATATATTTGAATATGTTCCCAATCTTTACAGTGTTAACGATGAAAATTTAAGAAGTTCCGATGCTATTGAAATCAAGATAGGTCAGGGTACAAAACCGGGTATGGGCGGTCATCTGCCGGGAAGCAAGGTCACGGAGGAAATAGCCAGAGTAAGGAACAAGCCTGTGGGACAAGATGTCAAAAGTCCTTCCAAGTTTAAGGATATAAACAGCAGGGAGGATCTTAAAAGGCTTGTTGATGAGATAAGGAGACGTTCCGACGGCAGACCTGTTGGTATAAAAATAGCTGCGGGAAAAATCGAGAAGGATCTTGAATATTGCGTATATGCAGGGGCGGATTTTGTGACAATAGACGGAAGGGGAGGAGCTACGGGCTCAAGTCCTATGCTATTAAGGGACAGCACAAGTGTGCCGACAATATATGCACTTCACAGGGCAAGGAAGTATCTTGACAGAGTCGGTTCCGATATGGAACTTGTTATAACAGGCGGGTTAAGGGTCTCATCTGATTTTGCAAAGGCTATTGCTATGGGTGCGGATGCAGTTGCAATTGCAAGCTCTGCTTTGATTGCTATTGCATGTCAGCAGTACAGAATATGCG
>CAJFNV010000015.1 GCA_904395805.1 Candidatus Gallispira edinburgensis
GACAAATAAGAATGGTTCAAGCGTAATATCCACATACAGCAACACATATAACTATGACGGGAATGTGGCAAAGGCTGTGGAGAACGGAGTTACAAAATATTATCAGTATGATGATATGAATAGAATTACAATGGAAAATAATTTAAGCAATATTTATACATATGTGTATGATAATGCAGGGAATAGGAAGAAACTTAATTATAGAAGCAGTACTTATAAAGATTATGAGATTGAATATACATATGATAAAAATAATAGATTGCTTAGGGAAGAAGAATATGTACCTGATGATGACAAAATCAATATAACAGATTATTTTTATGATAATAATGGTAATAATGTAACAAAAAATAACAGCTGTTTAGATACAATAGATATAAATAATAATCAAGGTCTACAAATAAAAACTGCAAGTGAACTTTCAGACAATCAGATGAGTGAATATTTCACTTACAATGTATTTAATCAGCTTAAGAGCTACAGAAATACAGAGGGAAAAACCGCATCATATGAATATCTTCCTAACAATTACAGATACTCAAAGACTGTGGGAAGTACAACAACAAGATTCCTTTGGGATGGAGATTATGTAATAGGAGAACTTGACTCAACAGGAAATATAAGCAAGAAGTACTTCTATGGTATGGATATGTTGTCTGATGACAGCGGAAACAATTATATCTACGATATTCATGGAAGTGTAACCAATGTTCTTAATTCAAGCGGAACAAAAACGGGAACTTATGAGTATAATGCTTTTGGAAAGGACGAAAAATCAACAGTTAACTCTATATCAAATCCATGGCAGTACTGCGGTGAATATAAGGACAATGAAACAGGGCTTATTTATCTGAGGAATAGATATTATGATCCTGAGACAGGAAGGTTTATAAATGAGGATCCGATAAGGAGTGGCGGGAATTGGTATAGCTATGCTAGTCAGAATCCGATAATGTTTTGGGACATATTTGGATTAGCAAATGAATTTCGTCTTAATGTACCTGCATTTAATCAATCAATGCCAGAAACTTGTGCACTTGCAAATGTGTCAATGGTAATTGCTTATTACGCAGAGGATGAGATTAACAGGGAATCTCAAATTAAAAAAGCTATGGGTACTTATAATACCAGACAATATATAGAACGAGTAAATTATCATATTGGTATAGATGAAAACAATATGTATAAAAACGATAAACTTGAATTAGATGATAGTATAAAAATTCCAGCTTTTGTGGTAGATCCGACAAGTAAAGGCAAATTTGATTACCAAAAAGTTAAAGGTGAACTTGATGCAGGCAACCCAGTTATAGCGTTGTATGAATCAGGGTCATATGGACATTTTATTACAATAATTGGTTATATGGAGGATGATAATGGTAAAACATATATTATATATAATGATTCAGATGGCGGAGTTGAAAAAACTGTAGCTGTTGAAGATATGGACAGCTATGAATTCGGAGATGGAAATTCTGCAAATTATAGTAAATTATATATTGCATCCAAGCCAAAGGAAAATGAGGAGGAGTTTTAATGAAGAAAATTTTAACCATTATATTAACTTTTAATATTATTATAAACAGTTGTATGGTTTGTTATGCAGAAAATGATTACAATAAATTTATTGAATGTTCAGAAAATGGAAATATATCTATCAAATTAAATGATAAAACTACGGAATCTGAATACTATGAATTTAATGGAGTTTGCTTTGTAAATTTTAAGGATTTTATTGATATGACGTGTAATAAATATATTGACTTAAATTACATAGACGATGAAGAATTAAGGAGTTATATAGGTAAACTTACTAAAAATGATATTGTATATTATTTTAGTACAGATACACGATATTATACTTTTGGCGGACTTGAAGAATGCTTTATTACTTTCTATGCTGATAAAGTTGTAAATGGAGTAAATGAAGAGATAGTTCTATCACCATTAGGCTGGTATGGTACTGATTGTATAGTTATTAAAAATGAGTATTATATAAACTTATGCACAATACCATTATTATTTGAAGATATGGGATATATGACTAAAATAAATATGAAAGAAAATGAAGTAATATTAAAACATTATAATAGGACTGAATATAATCAAAAAGTAAAGAGCAAATACAATGTGGATTGTTACAGCGAATTCACAGTAATGAATGCAGAATACTATAAATATAGCAATATTGCAATGGGTTATGATATATATTCAGGAATTGATGAGATGAATGCTGAAAGCTATTGTAAGGACTTATTGGAATACATATGGAATATAAAAGTATCTGATATATATTTGAAGTATGATAATTCATTAGATATTTATATTGCTACAATAAAAGGAAATAGTGAAAAAGCAGAAAGCAGAACTTTGCCTTTAAGTTTAGAAGGCGAAACTCCAAAATTAATTGTAAGAGCATTTGACGGAAGGGTTCTATATCCATATTAATTGCTTATATTGAAAATATATATAAATTATAGAAGAATGAGATAATTTTATCAGGGAAAGAGCTATTTAAATAGTTTAGGGCAAAAACAAAAGAACGGAATTTAAAATTATATTTTTTTATTTTATACCCTTGATATAATGAGGAGTATATCAAGGGTATTCAAAAGAGGAAGAAAATGGGCAGAATAAAAGAAATAACAGCAAGAATACTTTTTATTGTAATGTTTATGACAGCTTTAGGGGAGTGTAATACTCTTGCTATGGCAAGTGAAATTGACGGTACAAGTATTTTTGAAAGTGTTGTTGAGGGGTTGAACGAAAGAGATGAAAGTGAAAGTTCGGGAGCAGTATATTTTGAAGAAGCTCTTGAGGATATGACGGGAGAAAGCGACAGTCTGACAGAGTATGCAGAGAGTATTCTTGAAAGACATAGTTTTTACAATGAACTTACAGATGAAGAAAAAGTAAGCGTAAGGCAGGAACTGGGTCTCAGAGAGGACACAATGGGTGAACTATGTGAAAAAGGATATACAATAGAGGAATCAAAGAGTAAAGCTATACTAATGCAGCAGCTTGATATATCTCTTAATGATGTGCTTGGCATGATCGAAGCTTACGGAAGTGAAGAAAAAGCAAGAAGTGAAGCTTTGAAATTCAGAAGAAGCTTTGACAAATACACAGACTTTTACAGTGATGAAAATGAATTTGATATAGTGTCACTTATGATAAGGGGATATGAATTTGAAGATGCTGTAAATATATGTGTGGTCAAAAACTGTATTGTGACTGATGTGATTGTGTCGGACAGCGGTGTAACTGTAATGGATATAGCTGCGTCAGATGGAGCAGTGGCTGTAAGTGATGAAACATTAAACAGCATAGGGAAAGAAAATGCGGTAAATCCCATAAAGATAGGGGAGATACTGAAAAGTATCGATATGACTGCCGATGAGCTTTATATGAAAATATTAGAGTATAAATCAGGGCATGGAATGGTAGAGGGAATTATGCCTATGGCATCAAGTTCCGATGATGATGAAGACAGTGTATTTTCAAGATTTACGGCTGACCCACAGATAAATTCGGCACCTTTTAAAAAAGATAAGAATGTGATGGACAGTGTTTCGATAAGTTCAGGAGCATTGAATTATACTGACTATGTAACAAAAATACCGGGGATAAACGGATTTGATTTTGACCTGAAGCTGATGTATAATTCAGATGACAGGGTTTCAGACGAGGATAGAAACGGGACTACGGTATGGCATTTTAATATACCAAGATATACAACA
>CAJFNV010000016.1 GCA_904395805.1 Candidatus Gallispira edinburgensis
ACAGCCTCCCTTCTAAGGGCTGGTCGCATTGCTACGCAATGCTGCTCGCCTAAGCAGCCAAGGAGGGGGACCGCGTCAGCGGTGGAAGGTTTTCTGCTAAATTCCAGTTTAACTCACCAACAACCTGACAATCCACCATCTGTAGGCTCCCTTATAAGGGCTGGTCGCATTGCTAAGCAATGCTGCTCGCCTAAGCAGCCAAGGAGCTGTCCGAAGGACTGAGGATTTCACTCCTCACTCCTAACCCCTAACTCCTCACTCTTCTAAATTCTTATTTACTACACTTTTATAAATAAATTTAAAAAACAGGTATTTGCTTAACACAGCAAATACCTGCTTTTCATTTGTATACCTAAAGAAAGTAATTCTGCTTCAAAGCCGGCTTTTAAGTCATAAAAAGTTCTGTTTTTAATGACAGCTATGACTTCCGCAGCCGTGATTGCCGCAGCTATGGCCTTCTTCATGGCTATGGTGATTACACATTGTATCAGGATCATAGTTCAGATTTCCTGCAAGGAAAGACTTGACCTGTTCATCAGCATCACCCCTTGCTCCCGGAAAAAGCTTAATTCCTGCCTCAGCAAGAGCATTTCTTGCACCTCCCCCAATACCTCCGCATATAAGTGTATCAATACCTCCGTTAAATAAAAATCCTGCCAGTGCTCCATGTCCCTGACCGTTAGTATCAACTATTTCTGTCTTTACGATTTTACCATCTTCAACATCATAAACCTTAAACTTTTCGGTATGTCCAAAGTGCTGAAATACCTGTCCGTTGTCATATGTTACCGCAATTTTCATTTTATCATTCTCCTTTTTATTTGTTATTTCATTTTCTGCTAGTTCAAAATCTCCGCCCTCTATAGTCATATTTATACCCTCGACTATAAATCTTGCAATTTTCTTTCTTGCTTCCCTGTATATTGCCTGTACAGTTGCCCTGCTCACATGCATTTTTTCTGCACACTCAGCCTGATTAAACCCCATATAGTCAATAAGCCTTATTGTTTCATATTCGTCTATACTCATTATAATATGGGCACTGCTCCCCTTTTCGCTTTTGAAGCTGCGTATTTCAGGCATTTTACATACCCGTCTTTTTTTGTTTATACCGGGCACCCTACCGCCTCCTTTATTGACATATGCTAATTATATAATAGCACTATTATTGGCATATGTCAATAACATATTTTTTTGATGTATATTTATTGTTTTTCGATAAATAAATATTGACTTTCCCCTCATGATATGCTACCTTAATATTATACAGGAGGTTTGAAATATGAGAAAAATTACATACTTACTTTTAAATATTACATTTGCACTTTCAATTATATGTACAATTGCTGTTCCCTTTTCAGGCAGGCTCATAAACAGCTACTATCACTATAACACTACACAGCTCAGCCTTTTTATAATTATAATAACATTATCGGGAATATTTTCGGCATTTCTGTTGTACAGCCTCAAATCCCTTTACAAAACCTTTGCCGACAACAACCCCTTTGTAATGAAAAACATTAAATTTTTAAATTATATATCACTGTGCTGCGGAGGCATTACAATATGCTATATAGTAAAATGTATATTCATATTCACGCCTGCGGCACTTATGGTTGCGCTCATGTTCGGTATGAGCGTTCTTCTTGCAATATCATTAAGGGATCTGTTCAGAAAAGCAGTGGAATATAAGGAAGAAAACGATTTGACAATATAGGGAGGTAAATTATGCCTATTATAGTTAATCTTGATGTAATGATGGCAAAACGAAAAATGCGCCTTGGAGAGCTTGCCGAAAAGGTAGACATAACACAGGCAAACCTTTCAATACTGAAAAACAACAAGGCAAAGGCGATACGCTTTTCTACCCTTGAAAGCATATGCAAAGCTCTTGACTGCCAGCCTGGAGATATACTGGAATACAGAGAGGATGAATAAATTGAAGGTTAAATTATCAAAGATATGGGATATAATATCAACAGCCGTTGTCCTTATTACAATACTCTATGTAATATATCTTGCCCTGCCCCTTTCATCTCCTCCTCAATACAAATACAACAATGTTTCGGGAAAGGATACAACAGCCATTTTAGGTGACGGAAAATATGAAATTTTTAATATTCCTTCGGACAGGGGATCGGTAGCCATGAATACATGGGTATCTGATTATGTAAGTCATGAGGAAATAATGTCGGGAGCAGAAAAATACAGACAGGTGGATAACATAGCTTACATTACAGGCAGGGAAGGCTTCTGTGTAATAAATACAGATACAAACCTCTGCAAATTATATCTTTATAATATGACCGACAGTCCTGTCCGTCATACAAAGATAGTCAATGACAATGACGTTGTATATCTTGAAAGCTTTGATGACTTTACCCCGGAAGAACAGAAACAGCTTAAAAAGACAGAGGCTTCAAAATGTGATTACAGCACTTTCTTTATTTACTCTATGCTGTTATTATTCATAGCAATTCCTGTTTTAATTATCACTTCATTTGTTACATTTATTTATAATGTATTTTCTTATATTTTAAAACATATTCGTTTGCATATATAACAGCATTAAATTCCAATTTACCGCACCAACAACTTGACAACCCAACCATTTGTAGGGGCGAGCATTGCTCGCCCGCTGTTTTGTAAATTTCTGTTTACCTCACTAACAAAACCCTCCCCCGAAACGCGAGCGTTTCTCCTCCTCCCTTACACGGGAGGCTCATATCAGCTGTTCAA
>CAJFNV010000017.1 GCA_904395805.1 Candidatus Gallispira edinburgensis
ACAAAGGAGGCTGATTGCGGGCGAGCAATGCTCGCCCCTACAGGTGGTGGATTGTCAGGTTGTTGCTGCGTTAAACAGGAATTTAAAGATACAAATAAAAATGACTGCCATTTTTTATTTAATGGCAGTCATGAGTTCAGTTTTTTTAATTATCTGTATACAGCGGTTTTTGTGTCTGCATCCCAGTCAACATTTACTCCTAAAGCATTGCCTAAAGCTCTGAAAGGTATAAACATTCTGCTGTCCTTTATTTCTGCTTCGGCACCGTTATCCATTGTCTGCTTTGTACCGTTTACAGTCATTACATTACTTCCTGCTGTAAATGTTATGACGTTGTTATTTGCATTTATTGTAACGGTTTTTGATACAGCATCCCACTGTACTGCATTTGCGCTGTCTGCACCGTCAATATTACCTCCGCTTACGGCAAGAGCAACAAAGCGTAAAGGAACCATTGTGGAGTTGCTTGAACTCTGAATGTATGGAGCAACATCCATTGACTCTGTACTGCCGTTTATTTCAACATCAGTACTGCCTATAGATACTTTAACAGTATTTGATGTTACGGATACTGTAGTTTCTTCTGTTTCTTCATCGGCAGCTGAAGCTGTGGTTTCTTCTGTTGAAGTTTCTGTAGTTTCTGTCTTAGTATATCCGTTTACGGTAAGGCTTGATGCACCTGCACCGCCGCCACCGCCTGAATATCTTCTTGTTGTTGTTTCTGTTGATGATTCAGTAGTTGCCTGTGTTGAAGCATCTGTAGTTACCTCGGTTGAAGAATCTGTTGAAGGTGCTGATGAATCCTTTATAATAGTAAATTCAGTATCTATCTTTTCCATTGTATCGGTCCTGTAGGTATTTATTGTAAACCTGTCATCAGATACATCTATCATAGAAAATGTTGGTACGTCTTCCTGCCATCTTGCTGCAATATATGCCTGCTGATGTTCAACAAGGTCATAGTACTTGCTTCCTGATGCAGAGTTTGCTGTTAAGTAAAGTATACCGTCAGGATTTGTAACTACATCTTCTGTTGATGTAATGTGGTCGGCATCTTCTATTGAAGTCAGGTAGTTGTTGTATGCAGAGTCAATTTCCTTTTCACCGTCAATGTAAAGGTCATAATCGTCCTGGCTTATGAAATTGCTTTCGTCCATTGTTCCGCCTTTCATTATGTATGAACGGCTGTATGTATGGTCGTGACCTGTAAGAACTACGTCAATATTGTTTTCTTCAAGAACAGGAATAAGACCATATCTTAATTCAAGAATTTCAGGCTCGTTTGAATGCTCGCCTGAACCGTAAATGTCATGGTGAAGAGTTACGATTCTCCATGAAGCATTTTCGTATTCTTTACAGGCATCCTCTATAAATGAAGCGTGCTCTGCAACATTTGTGTTGTTTGTATTTATCATAATGAATAATACATCACCATATGTGAAATAGTAATCGCCGCCTGCATATGTTGAGCCTACATCACTTGCATTTGGATTGTTGAAGTGATATGTGTAGTTTGTGCTTAAAGCATCGTGATTTCCTATTGTTGTTGCAACAGGTATTTTTTTAAGAAGTTCAGGGGATAAATAGCCTGCATATTCAATCTCGTTTTCAGTAAATGTAGCGTGACTTGAATCTGAGTTCTTCTTATCTCTTGTCTGTATCTGGTCTCCTGCAGATACCATAAAACTAAGTTCAGGGTTTAATTCATATGCTTTTTCAACTGTGTTGTTCCAGTTAAAGCTGTCATTTCTTACTGAACGGTCCTGACCCAATTCACTTGATTCTCCTGTAGGAATGTTCTCATTTGATGAACCTATCTGAGGATCACCGAAGAATACAAAGCTGAAACTGTCTGTTGAGTCTGCTGAAGTGTACTCAACAGGTTCTGTCCATTCACCGTCAATTGTATAGGCATAGTAATAGGTTGTACCGGGCTCTATGCCTTCAACGGTTACCTTGTTGCTGTAATATCCCGGAACAGCGTTGCTCTGAGATACGATCTGTGCTCCGGCAGGAGATAAAGTATCATCTTCATACCATCTGAATTCAGGTGTTTCGGAACTGTCCTTTGAATACCATGCAAAGTTAAGTTCTGTTTCGTCTGCACCCGGTGTAAGTGAAATGTTCTCCCAGTCGTTTTTCTCTGTTTCCCATTCTTCACACCATTTTTCCCAGGCTCCGTTCTGAGCTGCCTCAGTATAAGGTGCTTCTGTCCAGCCGTCGTTATCAGCTGCCCACACAATGGAGGTAAATAACAATACAGCTGAGAGGGCTAATGAAATTTTTCTTCTCATTTTTTGATTCTCCTTTATTTTTATTATGAAATAAATTCATACAATAAATAATTATAAGGATTAAAAAGGATATATCTATCTGATTTATGTAAAATTTTTTGATAGTTTCGGTAAAGTGTGTTGACTTTGTATTATTTGTAATTATAATAAGACTGGAAATAAAATCTATGTAAAAAATTGAAAAAGTGAAAGAAGTATAAAGGGAAAGGAAAAGATGCAGACATATGCTTTCACTTAATTTGTCTGTGTCTTATAAACATTATGTATAAAAAAGTATCAGTGGCAGTTATTATTATTCTTATTATAGCTGCAATAGTTAAATTAAATGATATTGAGTTTACACCTCTTGTAAACAGTGACGGTAAAACCTATGCAAAGGCTGAGGTCACACAGGTCGTGAAGGATAACCTGATAGAGGACGGCACAAGAGTAGGGCAGCAGGATGTTATTGTAAGGGTTTTAAGCGGTGAATACAAAGGTGAAGAATTTGAAGCCAAAAGTAATTCTGCCTATTTATACGGGGCTGACTGTGTGCCCGGTATGAAGGTAATGGTAAGTATAAATGAACATAACGGTAATTATACGGTCAATGTTGCAGGATACTACAGAGCTTTTCCTATTTATATGATAATAGCTATGTTTTTCCTGAGTATTTATGCTATAGGAGGTAAAAAGGGAATACTTTCCATACTGGGACTTGTATTTACTTTTATAATGATATTTTATGTTTATCTGCCTATGGTTTACAGAGGATTTTCACCCTTTCTGGCTGCAGTTGTTGCTGCCGCATTTACAACTGTGGTAACAATGCTCCTTGTCGGAGGAAAGACATATAAGGCACTGGTAGCTATTATAGGTACTGTAACAGGTGTTATATTATCGGGTATATTTGCTTTCATATTCTGTAAAATGACACATATTACAGGATATAATGTAGGTGAAATTGATGAGCTTGTATTTATTGCACAAAATACTGCTATAAAGCCGGGAGAACTTCTTTTTTCAGGTATACTTATTGCTTCTCTGGGAGCGGTTATGGATGTGGCAATGTCTATTGCCTCAGCCTGTGAAGAGATATACAGACAAAACAGCAAGCTAAGCAAAAAGGAACTTTTTAAGTCAGGTATGAATGTTGGAAAAGATGCTATGGGTACAATGACAAATACTCTTATACTTGCCTTTGCGGGATCTTCAATAAATATGATCGTAACTTTATATGCATATAATTATCCATATATCTATAATATAAATCTTTTGAAAATAGGTATTGAAGTTATACAGGGTATTGCGGGAAGTATGGCTATTATATATACTGTGCCTGTGTCTGCTTTCATGGCTTCTGTCATATATGTAAAAAATAAAAAAATTTAATGGTATACATAAATTGAAAAATGCAGTGCATAAGTTTGAATTATGCACTGCATTAAATTTATTCTTCGGTATTTTCGGTATCAGTGGTTTCAATGACAGAAACCATAACCTTATCTATTCTGTGTTCTGTAATTTTTATTACCTTTATTTTTAAATTATAGGCTTCAAGTTCCGGTGTTGTATTGTCATCGGGAATATATCCAAGCTCACCAAGTATCATACCTGCAATTGTGTTATATTCTTCGGAAGGAAGACTTACACCGAGAACTTCTGAAATTGTATCAAGGTCACAGCTTCCAAGTATCTTCCACTTGTTATCGCTGATTTTTACAATTTCTTCTTCTTCTGCGTCATCGTCATCATCGGCAAGGTCACCGACAATTTCTTCAAGAAGGTCTGACATTGTGACAATACCGCTGAAACCGCCGTATTCGTCAAGAACAACAGAAAAATGATTCTTTGTTGTCTTCATTTTACTGAACAAGTCATCTGCCTTTATAATTTCAGGAACGAAAAATGCCGGTTTAATAAGACTTTCCTTTGACGGATCGTCACTTTCAATAACAGCTTTATAGACATCTGAAGATTTGACGATACCTATAACTTCGTCAATGCTTTCACCGCATACGGGATACTTTGCATGGTTACCTTCTTTTATTGTTTCCATCCATGTATCAATATCGTCTTTGATCCAGAGAAAGTCTACATTTGTACGGTGAACCATTATTTCATCAATTGTTGTTTCATCAAATTCAAATATGTTGTGAATTACGGTTTTTTCGGTCTGATCAATTGTACCCTTTTCTGTACCTACGTCAACCATCATTCGTATTTCTTCAGCCGTAACCTCTTCTTCTTCTTCAGCAGGATTGATCCTTATAATACGTAAAACCAAATTAACTGATGCTGTTAAAAACCAAACTATTGGTTTACATACTTTTGCAATGATATATAAGAAGTTTGCAAGGGCAAGGGAGAGGGCTTCAGCCTTCTTCATAGCTATTCTTTTAGGTACAAGCTCACCGAATATAAGTGTAAAGTAAGAAAGTATAATGGTGATCAAGATTACTGAAACAGTGTCAATAACCGAAACAGGAAGCGGTACACCTGCATTTACCATAGCTTCTGATATTATGTCTGAGAAGTTATCAGCGGCAAAGGCACTTCCAAGGAAACCTGCAAGAGTAATACCCACCTGAATTGTACCTAAAAAATTTGTAGGTTCAGCTGTAAGCTTTACTAATTTTTTTGCTTTTTTATTGCCGTCGTCAGCTATCTTCTGCAGCTTCATATCATTAAAAGATATAACTGCGATCTCTGCCGAAGCAAATATAGCGTTAAGCAAAATAAGAAACACCTGTACTAATAGTTGGTACGAAACCGAGTCCAAAAAAAATCATCCTTTCATAAATAAAAAATTTAGTATGTAATAGTTACTTGACAAGTATTTTAGCAGAAATAAAGAACTTTGTCAATAATGTAAATGAATGTTTATAAAATATTCACAAATCATTTTATGAAACCTTTGTTCCTGTAAGACGGGGAACATCATATCTGTAATAAGCCATATGCTTTACAGCTTCTTCAAGGTCTGCATAGGATGTTCCGCTCTTAAAGCTGCTGACTGTTCTTGTAATATATTCCTTTTCATATTTTAATATATCTCTGTAGTCTGCACCTGATATCTGTTGACTGTTCATTGATATTACAGCGGAATAGGCTACGTCCCCTTTTGTGTTGTAGGCATATGTTCTTATATGGGTATAAAGCTCTTTTGCAAGAGAGGCATATTTTCTGTCTGCACTTGTTTTAGCCATTGACGTCCAGCTGTCTGTTATTTTGTTTGCATAGTTTGCTGTGTATTTGGTACCCTTCATAGCCTTGGGCTCCATCTCATTTACAAGAGTTGTAAGGTATTCATCTATTGTGTTTTTAACCGAAGGAGTTATATCTTCAAAATTATATGTATTGTCTGTGCTGCTTGTTTCTATGGAAACAGGTGCATATGTATATATTGCTGAAAGCTTCTCATCCAGTACGTCACAGGCAAATATTTTAATATACATTCCTGCTGTTACATTTACAGTGACAGAATCATCATCGGGAGTAAGATATACTATTGTTCTGTCTTTATTGGCTGCATCTGGAGTTCCGATATTTACATAACCTACAGTTGAGCTTGGATTGAGCTTAAATGTAAGGTGACCTGATTTTATATCCTTGCCTGCTCTGAAAGTTCCGTTGTGAGTGGCATCAAGCTTTTCAACATCGGCACTTGGTATTGCATAGGCATTTGACAGATCAAGATAATTTCCTGTATCAAGTTTTATTACGTCACAGTAGTCGAAGTTTTTGCTGTACAAATGTCTTTTGCCTGTTGTTGTGCTTACATTTCCGTCTTTTGCATATTTATATAAATAACCTATTTTATCCGGATTTGCAAATACTACATACTCTCCTGCAGGCATATCTGTTCCAACTGCATATGTTCCCGGCGCATAATATGTGCTGTAATTGTACATGGGATTTGTCGTGGTTTCTGTTGTGGCAGCTGTAGTAGTTTCAGTAGTGGTTTCGGCAGTTGTCTCCGCAGTAGTAGTTTCTGCCTTAAAAAGGGGAGTGGTAATATTTACGGTTTTGTTTTCATTGTCCCAGTTTACACTGCATCCGAAAGCTTCTGCTACATATCTTGCGGGAGCAAGTGTTCTTCCTTCTGATATTACGGGTGCACAGTCCATTGTAATTTCTTTTCCGTTTACAGTTGCGATGCTGCTGTCAAGAGTCATTACAACGTTTATACCGTTCATACTTCCTGTTATTGTTTTTGTATCAGCATTCCAGTCTACTGTGGCCCCGACACCTTCAAATATAGCCCTGACAGGAACCATTGTTCTGCCGTCTATGATCTGTGGGGCAACATCAGATTCAATTGCTTTGTTGTCAATATTTAGTTTTATTTCTTCATCTGCCAGTACATGAGATGTAAAAGCAAGTGAAAATGCCAATGTTAGTCCTAAAAGTATTTTTTTCATTTTTTACCTCCGTAATTATAAATTGTACTTATAGTATAATTCCTGTATTTAAATATGTCAAATTAATATTTGTTAATTTTTACGATTGATTAAAGTGAAAAAATATGGTATTATTTTGTTATATATTTTAATATTGGAGGGTATATTGGTGAAATTAAAAAATTTATGTGTGTTTGGAATTACAGCGTTTTTTTCTCTTTCGGCAGTAATCAGTGCTTACGGAGCATCAATAAAGATCAACAATGAAACTCTTGAAAGTGAAACGGAACCTCAGATAATTGAAGGAAGGACAATGGTTCCGGTCAGGGCTATATTTGAAGGCGTTGGAGCCACAGTAGACTGGAATGCTGATACTAAAACCGTGACAGGTAAAAAAGGCAGTGATACTGTTATTATGAATGTGGGCGAAAAAGCTATGACAGTAAATGGCGAAAAAATTGACATGGACGGAGAGGCTATGATCATTGACAGCAGAGCTTTTGCTCCCGCAAGATATGTGGCAGAGGCTTTCGGCTATGATGTAAGCTGGAACGGTGATACAAAAGAGGTTATTATTAAGGATAAGATTGCTAGTCCTGCTTCTGTTACAACAACTCAAACAACTACTAAAGAAACTACAACTGAGATAACTACCGAAAAGGCAACTGAGACAACTACAAAGGCGTCTGAAACCACTACAACACAGACAACTGTTGAAACTACAACGGAAACAACAACCATGTCGGCTGCTGATATTATAAACAGCAGTCCTGTGCAGGGAGTAGGGAAGTCTTTATATCAGCTTGTTAAAAATGATATAAATACTGCTTTTAAAAATTATTATGTTGGCAATGCAAGCGGAAACGGAAGATTCCAGCGAGGTACATATTCAAAGCTGTTTACTGCATGGGAATCAGCAGCAAGCACAGATGAGGAAAAGAAATATGTTGCTCAGTCAAAAATCGTGTATCAGAATATGGTAACTACATGTACAAGAATTGACCAGAGAAAAGAAAAGCATTTAGGCAGTGCATCAGTTGCTGATTACTGTACACAGAGAAAGGACAAGCTTGAGGACCTTATAAACAAGTATTTTACATCTGCAAATATCGATGAAGCAACAAAGACAGCTGCAGAAATAAAGAAGTTTGCTTCAGCTACATTGAATAAATAGCACAAAAAAAATAGACCTGAAAAATGGTCTATTTTTTTTGGTGGAATATTCTTAATATTTTCCTTGTTCCGCCTATTACAATATGTCTTAAAGGTCTGATTGTGACCCATAAAATAACATAAATTTTATATATGACGTTATTTGTGCTGAAGGATTTATTTCCTCTGTATATTTTAATGACTGTGCCTATGATCTGATCAGGTCTTACATTCTTTTCTATAGTCCACTGATTGTCGCCGCACATATTAAAAGTACCGTCGGGGTTTACTTTATGCACTCGGTGCAGAACAAACTGTCCGTCATCTCTTAAATAGAGGGGCAGATCATATTTTTTTATTTTGCTTAATTTTTTGAGTACTACTCTGTCACCGTCATTGTGAAGGGTAGGGAGCATGCTTGTGCCACGGGGGTTAAAATTTACTGTTCCCCCTTTATCAAGCATTTCTTTCATTACATCATATATTTCGGACAGCTTAACCGATTTAGTCTTCAATCAGCTCAGCCCCTCTTAATGCCTGGATATATTCATCTATATCCTTTTTGGCTGTTTCTTTGTCTACATCATATTCAGAGAGCATTTTTTCCAAAATTTCTTCTTTTGATGCTCCATTTTCAAGGACTTTCCATATAAAGGCGCCCACTTCGTTTAATGTAATAACACCGCTGAAATCTATGGAGCCTTCACCTACGGGAACTACAATGTTGCTGCCTGCAACCTCTCTTAATAAATAACCTTCCTTAATTTTCATTTTTTTGATCCTCCGCTTTAATTCCGTTATAACTTACTCTAACTGCTTCCTCACTTATGTTGCATCCAAGCCTGTAAAGCTTTACCCGCCTTAAGACTATATCAAGCATATCAAGGAGCTTTATCATGACCTCAGGCTCTCTTGGCCTTATTGTCTGCTGTAATATAAGGGGTATTGCCTCTTTCGGTTCTATTTCCTTTACCCAGTTATCCTCTGATCTTTCAAGAAATACGATTGCTCCGAGAGGTACCTTCATATTTATATTCTGATCTGTTTTGCCGCTCCATGGTGTGCCGTAAACATAAATTTTATCATTGATCATTCTTATGGCAGGCTTGTCATCATTAATAATTTTTGCTCTGTCATTTCCGAAGTATTTTACCCACAAGTCTGTGTGGGTTGATTTGCCTGTACCCGGATCTGCAGAAAAGAGATAAGCGTAATTATCAACAACAACACCGCTTGAATGAAGCATAAATCCGTTGAAATGGAGAAGTGCCTCATAAAAAGCTGCTCCTGTATAAATGTATTCAATGTCCTCATCGCTTAAATATGGAGCCTCATTTTTAAATGCAGCATAGTCCTCATCGGGAATATGTATACTTATGTTTGTTTTGTCAAATTCGGCTTCATAGTCTTTTGACTGCCTTATTGTTTTGTTATATTTAAGGTCGATTTCCAGTGTTACATCGGCGACCTTTAATTTTTTTAACATAGTCTGCTCCTTTGTATGATTTTGAAAATACAAAATTTATTTTATAAGTGCCTGTGCTATTGAAAGTCTGTTGAAAGGTATGACAAAGTAATATCCGTCGGCAAAATCATAAACCTTTTCCATAACTTCCTTTACAATTTTAATACCCGTTTCCTGTGCGGTTTCTCTGTCCATATCGGGACTGAATTTTTCGATTACCCAGTCGGGAATTGAAATGCCTGTAATTTCGTTTTTAATAAATCTGGCATTTCTTATGCTTACAAGAGGCATGATACCCACAAGAATTTTTGTATCAACTCTGGATTTTATATATCTCAGTGTTTCAATATCTTTGTCATCATATACAGGCTGTGTAAGGAAAAATTGAGCGCCTGCTTCAATTTTCTTGTTTATTCTTGAAATTTCAAGTTCGATGTTGCGTCTTGAATAATTTATTGCCCCTCCGTAGCAGAGCCTGTCACTGCTGAAATTTTCGTTGTTCATTTCCTTCATATATTCCATAAGCCTTACAGAGTCAAGATTAAATACGCCCTTGATGTTTTCTCTTGCTGTACTTGGTACAGGGTCTCCAGTAATTACAAGAAAATTTCTTATGTTGTTTATATAAGCTCCCAGAAGAAGAGAGCTTATAGCAATGGTATTCTTATCACGGCAGCATATATGGGGCATAACACTTATACCTGTTTCCTGTGCTACCTTTATGCTCATAAGTACTGAATCGGCCCTTGTTCTGCCGCTTGGAGAATCTGCAAATGTAATTACATCAACATCCTTGGTCTTTAAATAATTTGCGGTTTCCATAAGATTTTTACAGTCACTGTTTTTAGGCGGATCAAGCTCTACCGCAATAAGTTTTTTGTTTTCTTTGCCTGCAAAAAATGAACTGTTTTTTGTTTCTGTTGATTTGTTGTCTTCAATATCCTTATGGAGCTTATGTATTTGAAATTTTACATTAGTATCAATATTATTTGTGATAGATTTAATATATTTAGGTGATGTACCGCAGCACCCTCCTATAATGTCAGCATATTTGCTTATGCTCTGCATAGTATCAGTAAAATATTTAATGTTGTCAAGAAAAACCATTCTGTCCTGAACAACTGTGGGATAACCTGCATTTGGAAAGGCTGTTATAAATTTATCGGTGTCTATATTTATATTTTTTAGAATTTCCAGCAGATGGGCAGGTCCTACACCGCAGTTCAAGCCTATTGCATCTATTTCGGAAATGCTGCTGCACATTTCAAAAATCCTCTGGGCACTTATGCCTGCCTCAGTATAACCATGCTGGTTTACACAAAACTGTGTTATTATAAATATATTACTGTTCTTTTCTTTAATGTATTTAATGACAGGCAGGATATTGTCAATATCCGAAAGGGTTTCAAATAAAATGATTTCAGCACCCTGTTCAATGAATGTTTCGGCAATTGTAAAATAATCTTCAGTACTGTCAGGTCCCATATCGCAGGCAACAAATACATTATCTCCTGCTGCTTTTTTTGCTATCTGGAAGGCTGCCTTTATGTTATCAACAAGCTCTTCTTTGCTGCAACCTAAGTTTTGTCTGTTTGAAGCAAATGTATTGGTTCTTATAAGATTGGCACCGTTTCCTATATATTCACTGTGTATTCTGTATACGGTATCGGGAGCTAAAATATTTGCCTTTTCCGGCAGTATTTCAGAATTGATCAAAGAGAAATATGTTCCAAAGGCACCATCGCATATTAATTTTTTTTCCTTAATATAATCTCTGATATTCATATTTAAACTCCGTTAATAGTTCATATAATAGGAAATACCGTGAACATGGTCATTTCTTATTACAAATCTGATACTGTATTTTCCGTTTGATGAACCAAGGTCACCGCCTGCAGGAGTTACTATTCTTTCAACGCTTCCGTCATCTTTTGCTGCTGAGAAATTAAGTCTTATAGTGTAACTTCCTGTTGAAGTTTCTTCGTTTTCTATATATTCTTCGTTTTCTGTATCAATTCCATAAGCCTTTATAACATCGTCAACAGAACTGCATTTGTCATTGTCATCTGTATCAAGGCCTGTTGTTGTGATACCCTTTACGTTTATAACTGCATCTCTGCTTCCTGTATATGCAACGTATCTTATCTGTTCGGTTTCAAGTGTTTCTCCGGGGTTCTCCTTGTCACCTTCCCTTACGGTCATTGTATCTGTTTCTAAAAATTGTGACATATACTTTGCATTGTCATCGGTGTATGAAATTGTTGACGGATCTACGCCAAGCATACAGAGAAATTTGGATGGCTGTAAATCATCATCTGTTGTGTAAAGAGCAAAATCAGTTGTACCATAGGTTATTACTCCCGGATTTGCAGCATCTGATGTTTCTGCTGCAGTTGTGTCACTGCTGTTACTTTTATCTCCGCAGCCTGCAAGTGAAGCAAATACCATTGCTGCTGCTAAAACATATACAAATTTTTTCATATTTTTTTCCTCCGTTTACATATTAACATATTCGGGTGCGTCCCTTAATAAGCTGTAAGGGGTCATCATACCTGCAATATAGCCGTCGCTTTTTCCGTTATCTGTAAAGAAGACAACGGCAAGTTTTTTCATTGATTTACTGTCTATATTAAAAAGATCGGCGACTTCATATAATGTTGCATCTGAGCGCATAAAGGCAAAATACTCATGAATATGATAGCTTAAACCAAGATAATTGATAAATTCCGTAAATTCGGTGGTTTCGTCTATGTGTACTGTTCCTTTATCGCATATATAGGAATAAATAACATTATCACTGAATACACCCAAAAGCTTGTCTTCATGAAATATAGGCACATGAGTAAAGCCTCTGCTGTTCATATAATTTGTTACCTTTATGACCTTGTGATCAAGAGCTGCTGTGAACATATTTTCACGCCTTATGGCAAAGTCCATTGCTTTTGTGGGACTTTTTACTCTTGCAACACATTTTTCCATAATTTTGATCATATCATCAGAGGGTATAACGGGATATACGTTTTTTACCCTTGGCGTATGTACAAGAAAATTACGCACTACACGGCAGTATTCAATATCTTCTTTAAATTCCCTGAGTGCCGGTATGGTTGTAAGCCTTGCAATAATGGGAGAACCTTCCGGTAATTCGGGAAAGTAATTTGCACGGCCTATTTTTTCAAGCTGTCTGTATAATTCAAGAAACTTATCTGCATTGTTCATTAATTATTATCACCTTTGCTTTCTGCTGACAATTACTATTATAAGCAATACTGCAATTCCTATAAGAACTATTGTTCCGCCCGGCTTAAGGTCGTAAAAGGCGGTGATGATCAAACCTGCTATTGTAAATATAAGAGCAAATATAACTGATAATACTATATTTTGTTTGTAGCTTTTTGATATGAGCATGGAACAGGCAACAGGTATTATCATTAAGGATGAAATAACAAGAGAACCTACAGTTCTTGCTGCAATGGATACTACAATGGCTGTAAGCATTGTAAATACAAGATTTACTCTTTTTACTTTTACACCTGAAAGCTCCGCTCCTTCCTCGTCAAAGGATATGTAAAAAAGTTCTCTGTATAAAATAAGCATTGTTATTATAACTGCAATGCTAAGCACAATAACAGATACAAGCTCAAGTGTTGATATTGCAACTATTGAGCCGAACAAAAAGCTGTTGAATGTTGCTCCGTTTTTTACAAAGCCTGAAAATACAGCGGCAACACCTACACCAAAGCTTAAAACTATTGCTGTGGCTATTTCCGAATAGTTGGGAAATGAACGCCTTATATATTCTATTGTAAGAGCGGACAGCAGTGAAAATATAATAGCCACCAGAACGGGACTTAAGCTGAAGCAAAGTCCTATTGCCACACCTGCAAGACTTGCATGGGAGAGAGCATCCCCTATTGTTGAAAGTCTTTTAAGAACAATAATGTTGCCTATAAGAGGTGTGATGATGGATATAAAAATTGCCACTACCATGGCCCTCTGCATGAAAGCAAGTGTAAATATTTCCATAACTGTATAATTCTCCTTTTAAAATACACCTTAATGCTTGTGGTGCACATGATTTGATATTGTATGAGAATTAAATTCCGAAGCAGACATCATTTCTCCATGACCGTCCTCTGATAAGAGGAGAACCTTGTTTGAATGAAAAAGTACGGAAGAAATATCGTGAGTCACCATTATTATTGTAATTCCGCTTTTATTAAGTTCTCCTAAAAGGCAGCATATTGAATCAACTGCCTTAATATCTATACCGACGGTAGGTTCATCGAGAAAAATTATTTCGGGAGAAGATACAAGGGCTTTTGCTATAAATACCCTTTGCTGCTGTCCCCCGGAGAGATGTCCTATTTTTTTATCTTTGTAGTCATACATTCCCACTCTTTTTAAGGCGGCAGCTACCTTTTCTTTATCTTCTTTTGTGTATCTCTGCATAAAGCCTTTCTGTGAGTAAAGCCCAAGTGTTACGATTTCTTCAACCGTAGCGGGGAAATCCCTGTTAAAGGATGTTGCCTTCTGGGATACATAGGCTATTTTTGAGTAGTCCCTGAATTTATCAGAGGGTTTGCCCAGCAAGCGTATTTCTCCTTCTGTGGAGGGGAGTATGTTTAATATTAATTTTAGCAGTGTGGATTTGCCTGTGCCGTTTGTCCCTATAATGCAGAGAAAATCACCGCTTTCAACATTGAATGAAAGTCTGTGAAGTATGCTTTTATCGGGATAGCTGAAGGACAGATCCCTGACCTCTAATACATTCATTTATAGTATCTCCTAAGTTAAATAAAGTTTTACTTTAAAGCGGTTTTAATGTTTTCAAGGTTTTTAAGCATAACGGAAATATAATTATCTCCCTTTGCTATTTCTTCTTCCGTCAGACCTTCAAAAGGATTTAAAGGCAGGAGCTGTGCTCCTGTTTCATCTGCCAGAGTTTGAGCCGTCTTTTGTGAAACAAGTTCTTCATAGAAAATGTATTTGATATTATTATCCTTTATAAAGTTTATAAGCTCCATCATCTTTTCCGGAGATGGTTCGCTGTCTGCCGAAATACCGTCAATAGGTACCTGATTTAAACCATAGGCATCACAAAGATAGCTGTATGCTTCATGGGAAACAACAATGCTCCTGTTATTTTCGGGAAGTTTTTCAATTGCATCCCTGTAGGTCTGGTCAAGGCTTGAAAGCTGTACAATGTAATTGTTGTAATTTGCTTCATAAAGAGCCTTATTGTCCGGGTCGATCTCACACAGAGTTTCATATATATTGCCGCACATTATCTTTACATTTGAAGGGTCAAGCCATATGTGGGGGTCTCCTGCATCCTCGTTGACCTCAACTCCATCCGAAAGCTGTACGAATTTAGTGCCGGAACCGGAAAGAGAACCTTGCACCTTATCTATCCAGTGCTCCATACCAAGTCCGTTATAGAAGAGAACATCGGCATTATTCAGTTTTGCCATATCCTGAACTGTAGGCTCCCAGTCATGAGGCTCTGTGCCGGTTGGTACAATGTTATAAATATCAGCCTTATCTCCCGCTATTTCCGATGCGAAGTCATATATAGCATAAAAGCTGGTGTAAATCCGGGGTTTCCCTGAAACTTCCCCTGACTGTGAACAGGCAGAAGTAAAAACAGAAAGCAGCAGTAATGATATAGCTGCAAGTAATTTTTTCATATTATCTTTCTCCTGACAAATAAATATACCATTAAAAAGTATATCATATAATTATATGATTTTCAAGGGTAATTAGTTTAAGCTAACTTAAAATTCAGAATTTATTTTTATTTTGTTCAAATGAATTGAAATTATTATAAATTAACTTAATGTAAAAAAATTCTTGACAAGGCATATTTTTTATATTAAAATAATAATGTTATGTGAATTATTCATATATGTGCCGCTGTGGCGGAATTGGCAGACGCACTTGACTCAAAATCAAGCGGGGCAACTCGTACCGGTTCGAGTCCGGTCAGCGGCAGTGTTTAAAGCATAAGCATCAGTTATGGTGCTTATGCTTTTTTTGACCTTCAAAAAGCAAAAAGTTATGATCATACTATACATAAGTATTATTTTGTGATATAATGAAATAAAAAACGAGGAGGTCTTAAAATGAAAAGATTTATAGGAACAGCGGCAGTTTTAGCTGCTTTAATGGTTTCAAATGTTATGGCAGGGGAGAGTATATCTCTTAAAATCAATGGGACCGAGCTTGAGTGTGAAGTTCCGCCTCAGATCATTGACGGAAGGACAATGGTGCCGGTAAGGGCTATATTTGAGGCTGTGGGAGCAGAGGTAAACTGGGACAGCAACACAAAGACTGTTACGGGAATTAAAGGAGATACAACAGTTGAAATGACTGTTGACAGCAGAACTGAATTTATAAACGGTGAGGCTGTGGAAATGGATGCCGCACCTGTTGTTACAGAGGGCAGGACTCTTGCACCTGCAAGATATGTTGCTGAGGCTTTTGGCTGCAGTGTGGAATGGGATGCCGAAAATAAGGCTGTGAATATAGGTGTTATAGATTCGGAGGTGGCTGAAACTGACACGGAAACAACGACCGAGTCAACAACAGAAACAGTTACAGAGGATACTGATGATGAATATATCAGTTTCTTTACTGAGAAGAGCAATAAGCCTGCTGCTATTGATACAAATAAAATTAAGGATGACGAACTTGTTATGCTATATGAGGATACAAGATATAATTTTGAACAGCAGACACTGCCCCAGTATTTGTTTGAAAACAGTGATGAAATGGCGCAGCTTATAAAAAATGACAGTGATGCCTTTGAAGAGAAAGTAATGGAGGAATGGAACTCAAACATGGCAGTGGGTATACTTGGTTATGCTCTTGGTAAAGGTAGTGTTGAAATCCCTGAAGAATGCGATTTTTATCTTAAGCCTGAAGAAAATATGGGTTTGATTACAGGGAAGTTAAATGATGATACATATTTATCACTTATTGAAATGGCTGATGATGATACTATGTTATCCTGTGCATATATAGGTATAGTTTACAGTGATGATGAGGGGTTCAGATATTATACACTTGAAAAGTCATTTGATAACCTTTATGCTGTGTGTCAGATAGATGAAAGCTCAAGGGGAAACTTTGGCATGATCGAGAATTCCGAAAATAATATGGAAATTTTTATAGAATTTATTAAATCTGTTGCTGAGGATAAGGAAGCCTGACAGAAACAGCCCTTCTTTCGTTTATGAAAGAAGGGCTGTTTTTAGTTTAATTCCGGTTATTTAATTTTACTTTAAAACAGTAATTGAAACAGGATTATTTAAAGGCGGTATGCTCATTGTCATTGCCTTGCCGTATTCAACAGTAAGCTTTGTATCAACTTCAATTGAGTCAATATCAACTGCATTGCCGTCTTCATCAGTTACCTTTACATCATCACTTTTATTAAGGCGAACTTCACCTCTGACCTCGTCATTAATGAGAATTTCATCTTCTGAAACCTCTGTTACAACACCTGTACCGATGTAGCTTTCATCATCGGCTTTACAGACAGTAATTGAAACAGGATTGTTTAAAGGAGGTAAGCTTCTTGTCATAACATCACCGTATTCAACAATAAGCTTTGTGCCTTCTTCAATTGAATCAATATCAACTGCATTGCCCTCCTCATCAGTTACCTTTACATCATCGCTCTTGTTAAGACGAACTTCACCCATAGCTTCATCTTCAAAAAGGATTTCAGTATCAGATACTTCCTTTACTGTACCTGTACCTTCATTCTGTTCTGAAATGGCAGCATCTTCTGAAGTGTTTTCATTTTCTGTATTTTCATTTTCAACAGCTTCCCCTGATGCTGTATCATCTTCAACAGAAACATCTGCTCCTGTCACAATGTTTAATACATTATCTTCTTTCACAATTTCATAATTGAGAAGATCTGTAACTACATCAGCAGGAACATATGAAGCAGAATCAATTATAACAGGTGCTCCGCTTAATTCCATAGGTGCTGTCTTTGCAAATGTATAAGCATTTTCACCTATTGTGAATGTAATGTAAAGAGGTCCGTTATTTGAAACAGTAACTGTTTTTGTATCGGAAGCCCAGTCTACATTTAAGCCTAAAGCTTCTGCTACAGGTCTTACTGAAATATATGTAACACCCTTTTCAACAACTGCACTGCTGTCAGCAATATTATTGCCGTCAATTGCTACTGTCATAGTGTTATCAGCAAATGTCTGAGTGCTCATTGCCCCGATAAGAGCTAATGTACATAAAATTTTTCTTTTCATAATTATTTTACAACTCCTTTCACAGCATAGTATATATTATTTTGTCATATAAGGCAATTACATAATTATTAAATTTATTAAACATTGAATATGACATATTAAACATTGGCTTAACAAGAGCATAGATGCAGGCATGTTTTCATATATTAGTTGTAGAATAAGCTGAAATAATATAAGGCAGACATATAACAGAGGTAATTTATGTTTAAAAAATGGGTATTTGTATTTTGTATGTTTTTTACGGTAAACTGCTGGGCCAGTGAGAAAGAGCCTGATGTAAATGCTCTGTCTGCAGTACTTATTGATGCTGATACAGGGAGAGTGCTCTGGGGAAAAAACGAAAATGAGCCTATGGCAATGGCAAGCACCACAAAAATAATGACGGCAATTGTTACCCTTGAAAATGCTGATATTAATGAAAAGGTAACTGTATCTAAAAATGCTACTCTTGCACCACAGGTAAAAATGAATCTGCAGGAGGGAGAAGAACTTACACTAGAGCAGCTTTTGTATGCACTGCTTATGCAGAGTTCAAATGATGCTGCAGTAGCAATAGCAGAAAAAGTCGGCGGCAGTGTTGAAAACTTCTGTGCCATGATGAACAAAAAGGCAAAGGAGCTTGGATGCAAGGATACGGAGTTTGTGACACCTAACGGTCTTGACAAAGGGAATCATCACTCAACTGCCTATGATATGGCTATAATAGGCGCCTATGCTATAAGGAATGAGGAATTTATAAGAATAAGCAACACAAAAAATATTTCATTTACATCAAATAAAAAGAACTATTCCATTGTAAACAAAAATCAGCTTTTAAATTCCTATGAAGGGGCAATAGGTATAAAAACAGGTTTTACGGGAAAAGCGGGGCACTGCTTTGTGGGAGCTGCAAAAAGGGGAGATGTTACTCTTGTATCGGTTGTTCTTGCAAGCGGGTGGGGAACTGCCGGAAAAGCCAATAAATGGACAGATACAAGAGAAATATTAAATTATGGCTTTGATAATTATAAAAAATATAGTATAATAGGAGATAAAGCTGATATATGTGTTGACAAGGCTAAGGTAAGTAAAACTGCATTAAAATATGAAAACAGTATCGAGCTTCTTATGAAGGAAAGTGAAAGGGATAATATTACCTTTAAAAACAATTTGCCTGAAATGATCGAAGCTCCCGTAAGGAAAGGCGAAAAAATCGGCACAGGTGAAGTTTATCTGGGAGATTTAAAAGTCGGGCAGGTGAACTTGATCGCAACAGAGAACATAGAAAAGCACAGCCTTGGAAACAGCTTTGATAAAATTATAAAGGAATGGTTAAAGTTCGTATGTTAATGAGATTACAGAAGTATATTGCGGAAGCACAGATAGCTTCAAGACGAAAGGCGGAAGAAATGATACTTGCCGGAAGAGTATCTGTAAACGGTAAAATAATAACAGAACTTGGCACAAAGGTTGAAAGTGACAGTGATGTTGTGAGGGTAGACGATAAAGAGATTCATATATGCGAAAAATTGGTTTACATAATGCTTAACAAGCCCGAAGGCTGTGTTACTACAGTTAAGGATCAGTTTAACAGAAAAAGTGTAATGGATTATGTAAGTGATGTAAAGGAAAGAATATACCCAGTGGGAAGATTGGATTATGATACATCGGGTCTTTTAATAATGACAAATGACGGAGAACTGACATACAGACTTACTCACCCTAAGCACAATGTCGTTAAAACATATATTGCCCATGTAGACAGAAAACCTGATGAAAGGGATATGGAAAAATTCAGGAAGGGCATTGTAATTGACGGAAGAAAAACCGCAGAGGCTGAAATTAAAATTATAAAGGAAGGAAAACTGACAGAACTTGAAATAAAAATAAGAGAGGGCAGAAACAGGCAGGTCAGAAAAATGTGTGCTGCCATAAACTGCAATGTTGTAAAGCTTAAAAGAATTGCTACGGGAAAACTGGAACTGGGTGAGCTTGAAAAGGGCAAGTACAGATACCTTGACGAAAAGGAAATACTCTATTTAAAAAGTTTATAATTTTACAAAAATCGGAACGGACGGAAGCCTGTTCCTTTTTTGTCCAAATAGGACAGTATAATTGCATTTAACTAAGGAGATTTTAATATTAGAGGTGAGTTAAATGCAAAGAAAAAAAATATTTTTTTTAATGAGTATAATATTATTTTTTATACTATTATATTTTGTAATTGAATACATTTTTATACCTAAAAATATTTATATGACAACGGGAGAAAGTTATGTAATGAATATGTCTTCTCCTTTTGACGGGGAAGTGGAAAGCAATGAAGTAGTAAGCATCAACAATGAAAAGGTCAGGGATAATATAGAAGTAAGTCTTAAAGAGGACAATATTATAAGCAGTGAGGAAGATACTACAGCTGATCTTAAAGTGAAATTTATGGGACTTCCCATAAAAAATGTTCAGCTATGTTTTATGCCTGAAAAAAGGGTTGAGGTTGTAGGGAAAACCGTGGGTATATGTGTTGATACAAAAGGTGTTCTTGTTCTGGGAGTTGGACAAGTCAACGGAATTGACGGAAAAGCTTATACACCATGCAAAAATATATTAAAAACGGGAGATATTATAACAGCGATCAATAACAGTCCCGTAGAAAGCAAGGAAGAATTGTCAGAACTTGTAAACAGCAGTGATGATCTGAATATTCAGATAATAAGAGATGATAAAAATATGAGTTTAAATGTCAAACCGGTTAAATCTGTTGATGATAATCAGTTTAAGCTTGGGTTATGGGTGAGAGACAGTACTCAGGGAATAGGTACAATAACATATTATGACAGGGAGAATAACAGTTTCGGTGCCCTTGGACACCCTATAAATGATGTGGATACAGGTGAACTTATGGAAATAGACGGGGGAGAAATTTTAGAGGCAAAAGTGGAAAAGGCGGAAAAAGGAAAGGCAGGAACACCGGGGTCACTTGTTGGAGATATATATTTTGACAAGACAATAGGATATGTGGAAAGCAATGAGAAAAATGGCATTTTTGGGCATATGTGCGCTGATATTGAGGGTATAGAAATGCCTGTCGGCTATAAAAATGACGTAAAAATTGGAAATGCGTCTGTTTATGTCAATACAGACGGACAAACTGTCGAAAAATTCGGTGTTTATATAGATAGTATAAACAAGTATAATACTAGTGATACTAAAAACTTTGTTCTGACAATAACCGACAAGAGGCTTTTGGATAAAACAGGCGGTATTGTTCAGGGGATGAGCGGATGCCCTATTGTCCAGAATGGAAAACTTGTTGGTGCAGTTACCCACGTTTTTGTTAATGACCCTACAAGAGGTTATGGAATTTTTATAGAAAATATGATAGATTTTTGAAAAAAGTATTGACTAATTCAAAAAGTGTGTTAAAATATATACACAGACAAAGTGATATCAAAAAAAACAACATAGATTGGGGATAGACTATGAAAGTTATTCTTTCTATAGACAGCGAGATAGAGCGCGAAGCTATTAAAAACAGCCTTATAGGATATGAGGATATTTCTGATGTTATTATAGCTGACAGCATTAGCGAAGCTATGTACAGAATGAATAATAATGAATTTGATGCAGCTGTTATGTATCTTGAAAACGGAAGCAAGGATATGATGCAGGCTCTCTTTAAAATTCAGGAAATAAAGCGTAAAAATAAGGATTCTAAAGTCATTATTCTGACGGATAAGGCTGACGAAACATTTTCTTCAGCAGCCATAATTTTTGGAATAGATTATGTTTTTGTCAGTCCATATAATCTGTCGGACGTTGTGTCAAAAATTGTTTCCGGTAAAGGGGAAGAGGCTGCAGCAGGAATTGAAGATGTGGCTGATAAAAAGCTGAATGCTGAAAGAATGACATCGTCTATTTTAAACAGTACAGGTATTTTCCCTAATCTTAAAGGGTATAAATATCTGAAAGAGGCTATTGTGACCGGATATACAAGGAAGGATACCCTTGATGCGGTTACCAAGTATTTATATCCTGAAATTGCTGACAATAATAATACAACAGCAGACAGAGTTGAAAGAGCAATAAGACATGCTATAGAATCTGCTTGGCATAAATGCGGAGGCAATGACTTTTATATCAAAATGGGATTTGGTAATGCCTATAGCAATAAAAGACCTACCAATAGTGAGTACATATTTGCTGTTGTTGAGTATTTGAATAATCATATAGGTTGATAATAAAGACAGTTTACATTGTAATTGTATTTGTAATGTAAGCTGCCTTTTTGTTTTACAAAAATATGACAGAAATATTAATTTTTTTTTATAAAATAGTAAATGGAGTGTATATTAATAATAGATTATTGCATTTTTTAACAAACTTATGCTATAATGTAACTTATCCGGAGCAAATGGGAGCTTGCTCACAATTTGCGATGGATAAGTTAGCGAGCCTTTTTATCTTGCCTGTAGGGCAATCTTGCGTAAGCAAGGCAGGAAAGCGGAGCTTTGCTGAGATAAAAAGGTGAGATGAAAGAAGAAACCCTCAGTCAGCATAGCTGACAGCTCCCTTATAAAGGAGCCAAAAGCTCGCTTGCGATTTTCTGAGGTAAGTTATTGAGTCTTTTTATCTGACACGTTCAGCACTTTCAGCCTTTGGCTGAAAGCCAGCCTGCGGCTGTCCGATAAATCTTTCGGTGCAATAGTGTCACCTTGCGTAAGCAAGGCGGAAAGCGGAGCTTGCCGAAGATAAAAAGACGATATATGAGAGGGATAAGCTTGCTCACAATTTGCGATGGATAAGTTAGCTTAATACAAGATAAAATTTCTTGTATACATTTAATTAGTTATACGGAAAGTAATAAATATAGAAAATTAAAAGAGGAGGCAGCTATAAACCGCATAGCTGTAATGAAGGAGTATTGAATATGGATAGTAAGACTCTGAGAGTTCTGGAGTTTAACAAGATAATAGATATGTTAAGGCAATATGCTGCTTCTGATCTGGGAAAGGCTATTGTGGATGATCTGAAGCCAAGTACAGATATTAACGAAATTACACTTAATCAGAAGGAAACATCGGAAGCTGTATCAATGATACTTAAAAAAGGCTCACTGGGCTTGGGAGGATTAAGATCGGTTGAGGAATATATTAAAAGAGTAAATGTAAGCGGCGTTCTTAACATTGAGGAGCTTATAAAAATCGGTGATTTTCTGAGAGTTTCAAGAAGGGCTAAGGACTATGCAAAAAGTGAAAGCAAAAATGACAGCTTTCCTATTCTTGAGCCTCAGTTTAATTCAATTGTGCCTGTAAATGATCTGGAAAGAGAAATTGAAAGATGTATTCCTTCACCTAATGAGATTGCTGATGATGCTTCAAGAGCTTTGAGAGAAATAAGACGTAATATAAAAATAGCAAATGACAGGATAAAGGAGCAGTTAAATTCAATTATTCATTCAAACACATATAAAAACATGCTTCAGGAGGCTGTAATAACAATAAGGAATGAAAGGTACTGTGTTCCTATAAAGCAGGAATATAAAAATGCTTTTGCAGGACTTATACATGACCAGTCTTCAACAGGCGCAACAGTGTTTATTGAACCTATAAGTGTTGTTCAGCTTAATAATAAAATAAAAGAGCTTCATAACAATGAAAAAGCAGAAATTGAAAGAATACTGGCATTGTTATCTTCAAGGGTAGCAGAAAATTCGGAAGTTATACTTTCAAATGCGGATATTCTTGCACACATAGATTTTGTTTTTGCAAAGGCTGAACTTTCAATAAAAATGAAAGGTGTTGAGCCAAAGTTTAATACAAAGGGATATATTAACATAAAAAAAGCAAGACATCCATTACTTGACCCAAAAACTGTTGTACCTACCGATATTTATATAGGTAAAAAGTTTAATACACTGCTCATAACGGGACCTAATACAGGCGGTAAGACTGTAAGCCTTAAAACTCTTGGACTTTTTACACTTATGGGTCAGGCAGGTCTTCATATATCTGCTTTTGATAATTCTGAGCTTGCTCTTTTTGACAATGTATTTGCAGATATTGGTGATGAACAGAGTATTGAACAGAGTTTAAGTACATTTTCATCACATATGACAAATATTGTTAAGATACTTGACAGTGTTACCCCCGATTCTTTGGTGCTTCTGGATGAGCTTGGTGCGGGAACCGACCCTACAGAGGGTGCAGCCCTTGCCATTGCGATCATAAAATATCTTCATGCTCTTGGAGTGAGAACAGCGGTTACAACACATTACAGTGAACTTAAGGTATTTGCCCTTGCAACAGAGGGAGTTGAAAATGCCTCCTGTGAGTTTGATGTGGAAACATTAAGACCTACCTATAAGCTCCTTATAGGTGTGCCGGGAAAGAGTAATGCTTTTGCCATATCACAGAGACTGGGGCTGCCCGAGTATATTATAAATGAGGCTAAGGATGTATTAAGTCATGAAGATCTGAGATTTGAAGATGTAATAACAGATCTTGAAATAAGCAGAAAATCTCTTATTATTGAACAGGAAAAGGCTGAAGAGTATAGAAAGGAAGCTCAAAGACTTAAGTCTGAGGCTCAGAAACAGAGAAATAAACTGGATGCTCAGAGAGAAAAAATAATAAGAGAAGCTAATGAAAAGGCAAGGTCTATAATAAGTGATGCAAAGGATGAGGCTGATGCTATTATTAAAGAAATGCGTAAGCTGCAGAAAGAGGGCATCAATATAAAAGACCTTGAAGAGCAAAGAGCAAAGCTTAAGGATAAAATGAGCAAGGCTGAAAGCAAGCTTAAATCAGAAAGAAATTATAAAGTGCCTGATAAGCTTGTTAAGGGCGACAGGGTCAAAATACATTCCCTTAATCAGACAGGTATTGTATCAGTGCCGCCTAATAAAAACGGTGATGTTGTAATAAAGGCAGGTATAATGACTGTTACTGTGAATATAAAGGATCTGTCCCTTGATACAAGTGAAGAACCACTTACCTATACGCCTAAAAAGTTTGCTACAAATATAGCAAGAAAAAAGAGAAGCAACATATCTTCAGAGGTTGATCTTAGAGGTATGCTTGCTCTTGAGGCTATTGATAAACTTGACAAGTATCTGGATGATGCTTATCTGGCAGGAATATCACCCGTTACGATCATACACGGAAAGGGAACGGGTGCTTTGAGAAAGGCTGTACAGGAATACTTAAGAGGAAATCCCAGGGTAAAAAGTTACCGCCTTGGGCAGTACGGCGAAGGTGAAGCCGGCGTTACTGTTGTTGAATTGAAGTAAAAAGGAGAAATATATATATGGATAGTAATAACTCTAAGCTGAGGGTGCTTATTGTTGATGATGATGTGCATATTGCAGAACTGATTTCTTTATATATGGAAAAAGAAGGATATGAAACATATGAGGTTCACAGTGGCAGTGATGTTATGGAAGCATTTAAGAGATTTGATCCACATATTGTCCTTCTTGATATTATGCTTCCGGGCGTTGATGGGTATCAGGTTTGCAGACAGATACGCCAGCTGAGCAATACTCCGATCATTATGCTTACGGCAAAGGGTGAGACTTTTGATAAGGTACTTGGTCTTGAAATGGGTGCAGATGATTATATAGTTAAGCCTTTTGATTCAAAGGAGCTTGTAGCAAGAGTCAAGGCTGTACTCAGAAGATATGATACAAAAAGAGAAAATGAAGTCAAGAAGATCGCGTATCCAAACCTTGTGATAAATCAGGGAACTTATCTTGTTACTTATCATGGTCAGGATATATCATTTCCTCCCAAGGAATTTGAACTTTTAAGCTTTCTTGCTCAGCACCCTAATCAGGTGTTTACAAGAGAAAAGCTCCTTGACAAGATATGGGGCTATGAATTTGTGGGAGATACAAGAACTGTAGATGTGCATATTAAGAGAATAAGAGAAAAACTTAATAAGGATGATCCATGGAGCATAATGACAATATGGAGCGTGGGTTATAAATTTAATGTCCCAAATTAAAAAAACTCTTGAAAAATATGTAATTATGTGTTATAGTAATTAAGATGTGTTAAGGTTTTTACAGGAGGTGTAACTATGAGTGTACCATTTATTATTGTTTGTATATTAATTGCTATTACAAGTTTTGCTTTAGTTGCTTTAATTCTTATGCAGAAAAAGCAGGCTGCAGGCTTTACAAGTGCTATCGGTGGCATGGGAAGCCCTGCAGGACAGACTTACTGGGATAAGAACAGAAAGAATTCAATGGAAGGTAAGCTTGAATTTTATACTAAGGTTGTTGGTGTAATATTTATTTTACTTGTTCTTGTAAGTAATTTTGTATAATAATAGGTATTAAAATAGCTGCTGTATGTGAATACAGCGGCTTTTTTTGTTGTAGTATTTGGTAAATTGGTGTATAATTAAAGTGGATAGTTGGTTTTGATTATAAATTTCAAGTAATACAAAATTGTTTGATGTTGTTAAGGAGTTGAAATTGATTGAAAGGCAAATTGATTTCTGCGGCAGTACTTGGAGTAATAGGCGTGTTTGCTTTATACACAGGCTTTTTTGTGTCGGTCAAGACTGAGCAGAAAATATTTCTTGTTATAGTTGGGCTGTTTTTTATTGTTTCCGCCGTATCAAATTGGATGAACAGAAAAAAATAAGTTTAAAGTGATATTGACGAGCAATTTAGCTTATGACAGAGAATATATAAGAAAGAGGTGTTGTTATGGAGAATGAGAATTTGAATTTATATGAACAGAGAAAGGAAACTGTATTTAGTTTTATAAAAGACAAAGAATACAGCCCTATGAGGGTCAAGGATATTGCGGCATTTTTGCAGGTGCCTTCAAATGAAATACAGCTTTTGTATGATATTATTGACGAACTTATAGAAGAAGGCAAAATCGTAGAAACAAAAAAGGGTAAAATTGTTGCTTCAGAAAGCCTTCATCAGTATCCCGGCACATTTACGGGAAACAGCAGAGGCTTTGGATTTGTAAGCATTGAAGGTATGGAAAATGAAGTCTTTATACCTGCAAATGCTACAAACGGTGCTATGCACAAGGATAAGGTAATATGCAGGATCATAAACAAGACCGACAGAAGGGCAGAGGGTGAAATCGTAAAAGTCCTTTCCCATGGTATGAAACATATAGTGGGAACATATCAGAAGGGTAAAAACTTTGGCTTTGTTATTCCCGATGACAAGAAAATATGCGATGATATTTATATAGGTCCGGGTAACAATCTGGGTGCTGTAGACGGACACAAGGTCCTTGTGAAAATCACAAAGGCACCTACGGAAAAGGATAATCCGGAGGGTGTTGTAACGGAAATACTGGGACATATCAATGACCCGGGAGTTGATATACTTTCAATTATAATGCAGTATGATCTGCCTACGGAATTTCCGGAGGCTGTGTATAAGGAAATCGAAACTATAAATGAAACTATTGACAATGAGGACAAGACGGGCAGAGATGATTTAAGGGATGTTGTTATGGTCACTATTGACGGTGAGGATGCAAAGGACCTTGATGATGCAGTGTCTGTTAAAAAGCTTGATAACGGAAATTATGAGCTTGGTGTATACATTGCCGATGTTTCATATTATGTAAGGGAAAAATCTCCTCTTGACAGAGAGGCATATAAGAGAGGGACAAGTGTATACCTTGTTGACAGAGTTATACCTATGCTTCCTCACAAGCTTTCAAACGGTATATGCTCTCTTAATGCGGGAGAGGACAGATTTTCTCTTTGCTGTATCATGGAAATAAACGGAAAGGGAGAAATCGTTTCCCACGATATAAAAAAGGCAATTATAAACGTAAACAGAAGAATGAGCTATGCTGTTGTTTATGACCTTCTTACAAATGAAAATTCTCAGTATTATGAAGAATACAAGGATTTAGTGCCTATGTTTAAGGAAATGGAAAATCTGAGAAATATTCTTTTAAGAAAAAGACAGAAGAGAGGTGCTATTGAATTTGAAAGTGAAGAGGCTAAAATCATACTTGATGAAAAGGGAAAGCCTGTTGATATTGTAAAAAGGGAAAGAAATGTTGCCACAAGTATTATTGAGGAATTTATGCTTGCGGCAAACGAAACTGTTGCGGAGCATTTTTACTGGCTTGAAGTGCCATTTGTTTACAGAACACATGAGGTGCCTGATGAAGAAAAGTATGATAAGCTCCAGCTCCTTGTTACCCCTTTCGGATATGTGCTTAAAGGCAGTTCAAAGCACCCGAAGAGTTATCAGCAGTTGTTGATGCAGACAAAGGGTAAGCCCGAGGAAATGCTTATTCACCGTATGACACTTAGAAGTATGAAACAGGCTAAATACACTGCCGAAAACGGAAGGCATTTCGGGCTTGCGGCAACATATTATTGTCACTTCACTTCACCTATAAGAAGGTACCCTGATCTGCAGATACACAGAATTATAAGTGAGTATCTTGAAGGCAAGCTTGATGAAAAGAGAATAAACCATTATAAGAAGATACTTACAGAAGTTGCGGCTAACTGTTCTGTTAATGAAAGACGTGCAGAGGATGCCGAAAGAGATACTGACAAGTACAAGATCGTTGAATTTATGCAGGATAAGGTCGGTCAGGAATTTGAGGGTATTATATCAAGTGTTACTTCATGGGGAATTTATGTTGAGCTTCCAAATACTGTTGAAGGTATGGTATCTGTAAAGGATCTTGACGATGATTACTATGAATTTGACGAAGAAAATATGAGATATATAGGTGAGAACACTCATAAGACATATACAATAGGTGACAGTGTAAAGGTTATTCTTGTAAGGGCAAGCCTTGAAATGAGGACTATTGATTTTGAGTTTGTGGAGGAATAGGAGTGTGTACTTTTAAAAAGTACGCAAAATTTTATGTTTTTACGGGAAAATGAATAGTGTGTTAAATTTGAATTTAGAGCACAGCTTACTTTAGAAAGTAAGACAAATTTTTATGTACTTTCTTAAAGAAAGTACCAAAGGGCTGAGGGGTTTTCGATACCCCTCAGACTCCCAGCGACCTTTGTGCCTGAAAGGTTTTTGCTAGATTTAGCTTATGAGCACAAAGGAGTGTTCAGTCCCCGCTTTCGCCAATTCCCTGCGGTCAGCGGCGGCGGGGAGTGGTTAGAGAAATTAGTTGAGAAAATTGTTTTAGTTGGTGCGTTAAACAGGAATTTAAAATATTGTTTATTTAGTTACTTTATAAATTTAAATAATTATTAATAAAAATGTTTTATAAAAATATAAAGTAGTCGAGAGGTGATAACAATTAAGGGATGGCTTGTTGTAAACGGATTTTTAAACAGTAATAAATTTAATGAAATATATGACTGGCTTAAGACTGCCTTTGAAAAAAAGGGGCATACGATTGAGGTATATACAAATATTGAGCTTGCCTTTTTATATGAAATAAATCATAAGCCTGACTTTGTGATATTCTGGGACAAGGATATTCCCCTTGCAAAAAGGCTTGAAAAAATGGGCTTAAAGCTGTTCAATTCTTCAAAAGCAATTGAAAGTTGTGATAACAAGGCACTGACATATATTGAGCTTGAAAATAAAGTGCCCATGCCGGAAACGATCATTGCACCTATGACATACAGGAACATAGGCTACAATGCCGCTGATTTTGTATATGATACAGTACAAAGTCTGGGACTTCCTCTTGTCATAAAAGAGTGCTATGGTTCCTTCGGTCAGCAGGTGTATCTTGCGGAAAGTGAATATGAAGCTTTAAACATTGTAAGAAATACAAGAGAGCCGCTTATATTTCAGGAATTCATAGCTGAAAGCAGGGGAAAGGATATAAGAATAAATATGGTCGGCGGAAAAGCTGTAACGGCAATGATGCGATATAATGAGTCTGATTTCAGAGCTAATATTACAAACGGGGGAAGTATGGTCCCCTATACTCCCGATGGAAATGAAACTGCTCTTGCGGAGAAGGTCTGTAAAATACTTGAATTGGATTTTGGCGGTGTGGATATACTCTTTAGTGAAAGGGGTCCTCTTGTGTGTGAGGTCAATTCAAATGCTCACTTTAAAAATATTTATGACTGCACAGGGGTAAATGTTGCGGACTGTATCGGGGAGTATATTGAGAAATGTATGGTTGGATAATTTATAACAGAGATGATGCAAAAAGAAATGAGAATTATATAGGCTGGTATATTGAAAAGTTCAAAAACGAGGGTGTGGGGCTTGAGCTTATTTATACCGATGAAATTGACTGTGAAAATGTACCGGATTTTGCAGTTGTAAGAGCTATAAGACCCGACATTACAAAAAAGCTTGAAAGTAATGGGGTCAGATGCTTTAACAACAGCTTTGTGTCTGAAATATGCAATGATAAGGCCCTTACATACAAATATGTAAGTGAAAGAGGTATTGAAATAATGCCTACATATTACAGCACAGAGGAGGTAAAAGGCTTTCCCGTTGTCATAAAGCCCAAAAACAGTCACGGCGGTGACAGGGTAAATATGGCTGAAAGCTATGGTGAGCTTATGAAGCTGATGCCCCTCTATGAAGGGGACAACTATGTTATACAGGCTGTGGCATCAGATAGGGGAAAGGACCTGAGAGTATATGTTATAGGCAATAAAATAATAACAGCTATGCTAAGGGAGTCAAAAACAGATTTCAGAAGTAATTTCTGTTTAGGCGGACAGGCTTCTGTCTATAATCTTAACAGTGAGGAAATTAAAAAGGTTGAAAAAATAACAAAGCTTTTTGATTTTGACTTTGTGGGTATTGACTTTGTGTTTGATAATGGTAAAATTATATTTAATGAAATAGAAGATGTTGTAGGCAGCAGAATGGTTTACACATATACGGATATTGATATTGTGGATATATATATTAAATATCTTTTAACTAAATTATAAATGGATTTTACAATTATGTGTTAAAATATAAAAAAACATAAGGAGGACAATAGTGTGAAAATTGCTATGCTGACAAGCGGCGGTGACTGCCAGGGACTTAATGCTACAATGAGAGGTGTTGCCAAAACTCTTTACAATGAGCTTGGTGACGTTACAATTTACGGAATATTAGACGGATATAAGGGTCTTATTGAAGGTAATTATAAAAAGCTTAAAAAGGAAGATTTTTCAGGCATACTTACTCTGGGCGGTACAATACTCGGAACGTCAAGACAGCCTTTTAAGAAAATGCGTGTTATAGAGGAAAACGGTGTTGACAAGGTCAAGGCAATGAAGGAAACTTATAAAAAGCTTGATCTTGACTGTCTTGTTATACTGGGCGGTAACGGTACACATAAAACAGCCAATCTTTTAAGTGAAGAGGGACTTAATATTGTTACACTTCCAAAGACCATTGACAATGACCTTTGGGGAACAGATGTGACATTCGGTTTCCATTCGGCAATTGATGTTGCCACTGATGTAATTGACAAGATCCATACAACGGCTACTTCTCACGGAAGAATATTTGTTATTGAGATCATGGGACATAAGGCTGGCTGGCTTACTTTATATTCAGGCATTGCAGGCGGTGCGGATATTATATTGATACCTGAGATCCCTTATGACATTAACAAGATAAAGGATGAAATTGAAAAGAGAACCGCTGATAACAAGGGCTTTTCAATAATAGCTGTTGCAGAAGGTGCAATATCTGTTGAAGAAAGCAAAATGAGCAAGAAGGAATTTAAGGCTGCAAGAGAGAATATGAAGCAGTCTTCAATTGCATACAGAGTTGCTGATGAGATCATGGAAATAACAAATCATGAGGTTAGGGTTGCTGTACCGGGACATGTTCAGAGAGGCGGTGCTCCAAATCCTTATGACAGGGTATTGTGTACACGTTTCGGTTCCTTTGCCGCAGAGCTTATAAAGGACAAGAAGTACGGAAATATGGTAGGGCTTAAAAATGGTGTGACTGTAGCTGTACCTTTAAGTGAGGTTGCAGGAAAGCTCAAAAATGTACCTGCCGATGATCAGGCTGTTGTGGCAGCAAGAAGAGTGGGAATATCTTTCGGTGATTAATAATGAGGTTCTTTGTCATATGAGTGGCAAAGAATCTTATTGATTTATAATTATAATTACAATTACAGCGTATGGAAGAGGAGAACAGATAAAATAAAGGCTCCGAAAAAGTACATAAATAATAAATTATTGAAAAAAAACAGTGAATATGTTATAATTATAAGGAATTTACTATTAGGAGGTATTTAAAAAATGCTTAAGAAAATTTTATCCGGTGTTCTTGCAGCAGCAATAGCTTTGTCTGTTCCTGTAATGAGTATGGGTGCAGATACAATTGAAATTGACTGTGTTGTAAGTGACACCAATGTCAATGTCGGAGATGAATTTTACGTTGATTTTAAGGTAACAGACAATCCGACAGGTTACAACAGTATGCAGTGCTTTGTTGATTTTGATGCTTCAAAGCTTGAGGCTGTGGAATGTGATGTTCCCGACATACCTGATGATCTGATCATTTATACTGATGAGAACGGAGTTAATTATTCAATATTTTCATATACAAATGTAAATGGCAGAATTAATTTTGTTCCTTCTGAGGGTGATGAAGATTACCTTGGAATGGCTGACGGGGTAACACCAGCAGGAAAGCTTGGAAGAATAAAGCTTGCTAATCTTCTTTCAGACAGAGAAGACGATGTAAGAGTGAATTATACAGGTACAGGTACACTTCTCAGAATGAAGTTCAGAGCTCTTGAAGGAGGAACTTCAGAGATCGCCATGAACGATATAAGAGGAAGTTATACTGATGAGAACGGTGTAAGTCAGGTGCTTGCATTTAATGCAAACAGCGGAAGTGTGACAATTAACGGCGGAAGCAGTCCTGATGATGAAACCACTACTGAAACAACAACTTCAAGTTCAGGAAGCAACAGCGGAAGCTCAGGCGGAAGCGGCGGCTCAGGCGGTTCAGGCGGAAGCTCATCAGCAACTACAGAAACAACTACAGCAGAGGCTGAAAACGAGAGCACAACAGAAACTGTTATAGGCGGTGCTGACGGTGAAACAGATATAACTGTTGTTTCATTCAGTGATGTTGAAGATAATTTCTGGGGTCGCAGCTATATTACAGAGCTTGCTTCAAAGGGCGTTGTAAACGGTTATCCTGATGGTACATTCAGACCAAACGACAATGTTAAGAGAGCTGATTTCCTGATCATGCTTTTAAGAGGTCTGGGTGTTGACACATCTGCAGCAGCAACAGGAGATAACTTTACCGACGTTGAAGCAGGTGCATATTATGCAAATGCATGTGCTATAGCTAAGGAAATGGGAATAGCAACAGGTAATCCTGACGGCTCATTTGCTCCGAACAGCTTTATAACAAGACAGGATATGATGATACTTGCAAAGAAAGCTCTTGAAAGTGAGCTCGGAAGTGAAATAACAGGTGATGTTTCTGTACTTGATCAGTTTAATGATAAGGCAGAAATCTCAGCTTATGCGGTTGACAGCCTTGCGGCTATGGTTGAACAGGGCATTGTAAGCGGTATGGGCGACGGAATTGCTCCTAAGGACAATACAACAAGAGCACAGGCTGCTGTTATCATATCTAAGATAATGGAAAATATTGGCTGATAAAAATGGTGTAATTGATGAAATTTATCATCAATTACACTGTTTTTTTGATTATTTTAAGATTTGTGTATTTAAACATTTGGTCGAAATGTTTAAATTGCATAAAAATGGAAAATAAAATTGTGTACTATACACAAAAAAATATGTAATTTTATTAAAATCTAACAGATTTCAGAAATATTACAACTTAGTTTTTTGGTTGTTTTTTCAGAGCTTTGGTAGTATAATATGATTGTAGTTAAATTAACAATGTTTAACTGCAAATCACTGCTGTTTTTATTTAGAAACGGGGTAATGTATATGAGTAGAAAATATGAAAATGAGTTTAACGGAGTAATTAAAAGCGGAATAAAATCACTTAAAAATAATGTAGAAAAGCTTACAAGCAAAATGTCTCTTGATCCTATTTTTACAATGGATAAAGAGGATCTTAAAATTTATGCTAAATGCAACAGTATGCTTTTTGATTTTTCAGGCTATACAAAATTTAATTATGCTCTTAAGGCTATTGATGCCTGTGAAAAATATCTTGCAATAGATATTTCAGACAAGGAAATGCAGAGGGCATATATAAGTATGCTTGAAAATATCGGTAATATCAAAGAGGCATATAGCTGTGTTAAGGCATGGCTTAACAATGAGGTTACAAAGGATACGGCTGAAGCCTTCCTTGGGTCAGGCATTAACAGATACAGCGAATTTATGACTACCGAGGAAAGAGAGAAGTTTGACTGTCTTTACAGTCCTGCTTCATGTTATTAATTAGTTGGCAGTGATATAGTTTAAGGGTGTTTGTGATCCTGTTTTGGGTTACGGTTTGAGCCGGGTGAATGTGAGAAATCATATTTCATCCGGCAGGACCGGTAATCTGAGTAAGGATCACAGACATCTTTTTTTTATTTTAAGCAGGCATATAAAAAATTCATGATAAATATTTTTTAAAAAATTGTAAAAATATTTATATAAAACTATTGACAAATTATTTAAATAGTGATACAATATATTTAAAGTTGAGGTGATGATTGTGAGTAAGAGTGTGTACAGCATAGTATTAAATGATGCTGTTGTTGAGGCCGTTGACGAAATGGCATATAAACTTGGTACTAACCGTTCAAATATGATAAATCAGATACTTGCGGAAAAGGTGGCTTATGTTACTCCTGAACAGCACATAAGAAATATTCTGGATACTGTGGAGGACATAATAAACGAACAGGATGTTTTCAGAATAATGGCGACACCTGGAGACAGCTCACTTATGATAAAGAGTTCCTTTAAATATAAGTATAACCCTAGTGTTAAGTATTCTGTTGTGCTGAATAAGAATGGTAATTCGGCAACAGGTGAACTTAGAGTGACTTTCAGAACACAAAATGAAAACCTCCTTCAGGCTCTTGATAATTTCCTTAATATATGGAATGCTCTTGAGGCTAAATATCAAAACAGAGATCAAAAATATATAAAGTCTAAAGGAAAATATGTGAGAGCTCTTGACCTGCCTGTAGAGGACTATGATGAAAATCAGATAGGAGAGATGATATCGGAATATATTACAGGTTTTGACAGAATAATGAAACTTTACTTTGCCGGTGAAAGTATCGGAAATATTGAGAGAGAGTATGTTAAGTTTTACAGAGGGTGTGAGTATCAGATATAGGGGAGTGAGGAGTTGAATCCCTCAGTCAGCCTTCGGCAGACAGCTCTTGGGTGTCTTAGGTGAGAGAGCTTTTTACTTGCAAGTGTCAGTGAGATAAACAGGAATTTAAGGGAATCCCTCCGTCTGTGCCTATGGCACAGCCACCTCCCTTTAGGCAAGGGAGGCTTTATGTTGGTGAGCTAAATTG
>CAJFNV010000018.1 GCA_904395805.1 Candidatus Gallispira edinburgensis
CAATGTTCTAATTTGTTGAAATTCCGCATCGTGGAATTTCAACATACAAGTTAGTAATTACACACCGTGCAATCTCTAACCCTTAATCATTTTCGCCATCTCTGTGACAGCTTATTTATTCTATCACAACTTTAAGCTTTTGTCAAGAACTTTTTTCATCTTTTTTCAAAGTTTTTTCAGTTCTTGTTTTTGTGACTTGTCAGTCACAACTTGTTTAGTCTATCATAACTTTTGTCATTTGTCAACAGTTTTTTTCATTTTATATAAATTTATTTTCTTTCTCAGAATATATATAATTTATTGATTTTAATTTATCTATGATATCATTTTCATTAGCATTATATTCAATACAAAAATCTTGTAAATCAATATTTTTATCTCTAAGCTGAGTATTTACAAAACTCAAAAGCATTACAGGATCTTTAGGTATCATTTTCTTTTATCCTCTCTCAATAAATTTCTTATAAATTTAAAAGTATAATCCTCTCCCTTTTCTGAAAGCATAATTAGTAATGTTTCTATAATTTTAGCTGTTTCTGGATGTATTTTTCTTACTTTTTTCTTGTTGTTATAATAATTTAAAGCATAACTATCATTATAATTTTCTTTTCCATATATTTTACTTGCTGCAACTCTGTCGCAAAACATTTCAACAACATATTTTAAAGGCATTTTCACAGGTTCCAGTTGGTGTGTTTCTTTATTGTAATCCGTCCAATACTCAAAATGATGCTTATTTCTTCCCTTATGATGTATCCACGCCAAAGAATATCCATTTTTTTCTCTTGCAGCTTCATTAGGACTTCTTGTTCCCTGATAATATTTTACACCTTCTATAAATTCAGTTGGACTGTATTTAGACAAATCATGAAATAATCCCTGCCATATAATACCCGATTTAAAACAATGATAAATTACCTTATGTCTATGATTAGTTATTGTTATAAAATGTTTTATTAAATTTCTCAACAACATATAAATACCATCCTGTTCAATTATTTAAACAAATGCAATAAAAGAAAGGGTTCTCAAAGAGAACCCCTTCATTTATTTGAAATAATATTCAACTCTTAAGAGATTTAATTATTTCTCATTGTAAATAGCTGTTCTAGTTTCAGCATCCCAAGTTACAGGTACGCCAAGTGCCTGACCTAAAGCTCTGAATGGAACATACATTCTACCGTCAACGATTTCAGCTACAACACCATATTCCATAGTAATAGCTACACCATCAACAACCATGTTAGGACTACCAGCTGTGAACTGAATAATCTTCTGCTGAGAACCTGCAGAGTACATAATAGTTGCAGTCTTAGATGTAGCATCCCAAGCAATCTTGCTAGAGTTGTCAGCATCTGTTACAGCTTCCTGATCTACACCAAGAGCTAATGTAACGAATCTTAATGGAACCATTGTAGAGTTAGATGAAGTCTGGATATAAGCAGCTGCATCCATTTCTACTGTTTCGCCATCCATAACAAGTGATTTTTCACCAATTGTTACTCTAACTTCACCATCAAGTGTTGGAGTTTCTGTAATGATTTCTAAGTAGTTATCAAATTCGAAACCTTCATCCTCGAATAAGTCGAAGTCCTTAGTATCGCCCTTATTATCAGCAATCTTGCTGATATCGCCTTCAGAAACTTCAATTGTAGACTCCTGATCTACATCTTCCTGATAGTTGTTAACAACAGCATCGCCACCAACTATAATGCTGTAGCTACCATAAGGGATAGATCTAGTTGTACCAACAGCTACACCTGAAATAGTGATAGTTGAAGGAGCTGAGTAAGATTCTGAATCAACTGTGAATGTAATTTCACCATTTCTTACCTTAAAGTTCTTAATTTCAAGTTCACCATCTACAGTTGCCTCTGTATTAGTATCATCAAAAGCTAAATCTGATGCGTAAGTATCATCAAGCTTAATTGTAACTTCCTTATCATCCTGAAGAGCACCATAAGTGTTTTCAGTAATCTTGATATCAGCAGTTTCTACTGACTTGTAACCAATGTTAGACTTAGTTGTAGCAGCTTCAACTGTTACAGGAGTAACAACCTTAGCGATAACTAAATCAGATAATGTATCAGCATCTAAACCAGCGCCAGATACACCAAGTGTTACATCACCAGAGAAATCAATAGATGTTGATAAGTATAACTTCATATCGAAGTAAGCAGCATTATTTTCATCTATTTCCATATTCTGAGAAGAAAGTGAATCAAATCTTAAAGTCTGACCATCATCAACAATCTTACCAGTTGTAAATGTATCAATATATCTAGTCTTAGTAATATCGTAACCTACGATCTTAACACCCTCAGGAACTGTGAATTCAAGCTTTCTGCCTGTTAACCAAGTACCAGGAGTAGTCTCACCAAATTCGAATTCAGCTGTTACGAAATCATCTTCATCCATATCATCAGCGAATGGAGATCTACCAGCAAAAATAGTAGTAGGTTCTTCAAGAGCAGTTAATGAGAAACCATAATCCTGTCTTTCACCAACTTTAAGAGTCTGAGAAGTAATACCAGTATCACCAGAAATTGTTACATTAATATCACCATAAGTATCATCTTCCTTAGCACTAGCTACAGCGCCCTGAATAATAATAGAAGATGTTCTTGATGAATTAAATGCAGACTTATCAGCTAAAGTAAATTCAAGAGTTCTGCCATCAATACTAATTATATCACTCTTATTTCCATCACTATCAGTTCTCTGTGCTAAAACCTGATCAGAATTACAGTTGATACCAGCTACTACCTTACCAGCTCTAGACCATTCATAGTTACCATTTAACTTAACCTTAATAGTCTGACCATCAAATGTACCAGCAATATCTTCCTTGATTGTAATATCAGGAACTACATAAGTTTCATCAGAAGTTACATCAACATCAGCTGCAACTACAGAAGCAGTAGTTGAACCATCAGAATCAGTAACTGTAGCTACTGTATAGTTACCGCTTGAAATTGTAGAATCATTTGAATCAATACTTACTGTTACAGCACCTTCATCACTATCTTCAGTTGTAATAGGAAGAGCTATATCATAGTAAGGAGTACCCTGAGTAACATCTGAGTTGTTCTGATTTACCTTGCTATCAGGAATTGGGAATAAGTAAACTTCAATCTGCTCAGAGTTGATATATCTGAAACCGTAAGGAAGCTTTCTTTCACCCTGATTACCTACGTTGTTAGTAAGAACAGTCTCAACTGATGCACCACCATTAACTAATGCGATAAGATCTTCATAGCTTTTGTTATTCTTTGACTCATAAACAAATGGAGCTACGTCCATTAATCTTTCGTCAAACTTACCATTTTCAACAGTTAAGATGATTGATTGACCATTAGTAACTTCAGATGTTGGTCTAACCTGTAATGATACAGCAGTACCACTAGCTAAATCATCTTCATAGTCATCGTTATTAAGAATATCAATGCTACGATCATCAAGATTTCTGATTAAGATTTCATCATCTTTAATGCTTGTATTGCTCTGGCTTAAAGAGTTACTTGAAGCAGCCATTGCGCTCATTGGAAGCATAGCAACTGTCATAACTGCAGCTAAAGCAAGTGCAATTTTTCTTTTCATTGTTTTTTCCTCCTTATGAAAAATAAAGTGTAGAGGCTTAGCATATTTTGCCTCATTTACAAAAGTATTATAGCATTACACACTTAACTAGTCAACTGATTTTTTTAAATGTAATATTAATGTAACATTTGTTTATTGACCACCAGGTGTCTTGCTTGATTAACAATATATCACCTTTTAACATTAAAATCAAGGGGTTTCGGGGATTTGTAAATTGACTGTAATATTTGTGATATTTAAGTAACAGATATAAATGTTTAAGAAATGTTACGAAATTCTTCTGTAATATACTACTGTACTATTACTTTACCTGATACCCCTGATAATATATCTTCCATAACGACAGATCAAATTTAACTTATTATAAACTATTTTATAATTTCTGAATTTATAATAAAAAAATATGGCATAAGTCTGTAAAACCTATGCCATATAAATAAGTTATAAATTCAAATTAATTGCAAATTGTCAATTCTGTTGCCTTATCAAATAAGTGAATTCTGTTTACATCAAAAGCTACCTTAATATTATCGCCAACCTTTGCTGTACTTCTTGAATCAACTCTTGCTGTAACATTCTGACCGTCAATAACTAAGAAGAGGTTAGTTTCAGCACCAAGTAATTCAGTTACTTCAACATCTGCATTTACAATGCTGTCTGCTGATGTGCTTAAGAAGATATCTTCATCATGAACATCTTCAGGTCTGATTCCCATAACTACTTCTTTGCCTACATATCCGCCGTCAATTAAAGCCTTAGTCTTATATTCAGGTAACTTAAATGAATACTTGCCAAAATTAACAGTAACATCTGAACCATTCTTAGCTACAGTTGCATTTATAAAATTCATCTGAGGAGAACCTATGAATCCTGCAACAAATAAATTATCCGGCTTATTATAAAGATTCTGAGGAGTATCTACCTGCTGAATAACGCCATCCTTAAGAACTACGATACGAGTACCAAGAGTCATAGCCTCTGTCTGGTCATGTGTAACATAGATAAATGTAGTCTGTAATTTCTGATGAAGTTTAGAGATCTCACTTCTCATCTGAACTCTTAATTTAGCATCAAGGTTTGAAAGAGGTTCGTCCATAAGGAAAACCTTTGGTGAACGTACAATAGCACGGCCCATTGCAACTCTCTGTCTCTGACCACCGGAAAGAGCCTTTGGCTTTCTGTCTAATAAGTGATCAATATCAAGAATCTTAGCAGCTTCTCTAACCTTCTTATCAATTTCTGCCTTAGGTACCTTTCTTAACTTAAGAGCAAAAGCCATATTATCATAAACAGTCATATGAGGATAAAGAGCATAGTTCTGGAAAACCATTGCTATATCCCTGTTCTTAGGATCAACTGTATTACAAAGCTTGTCACCGATCCATAATTCACCGCTTGAAATATCCTCAAGACCTGCAATCATTCTGAGTGTTGTTGACTTACCACATCCTGAAGGTCCAACGAAAATTATAAATTCCTTATCTGCTATATCGAGATTAAAATTCTTTACAGCAACAAAACCGTTAGGATACTTCTTAACAATATTCTTTAACTTTAATTCAGCCATTCTTATATTCCTCCTTAATTTATAGGAACTGCATAGTCCCACTGATCTTGATATTATAATAACTTATTTTCAGAAAACTCTCTATATCATATTTACACAAATAAATAAAATTAATTTTATGCAATTCGCTAATTAAAAAAAAATTTTTATATAAATTTATAAAATTCAGCTTTTTTTAATATATTTTAAATAAGATTTTTTATAAAAATAGGTAATAATTAACAATATATACATAAAAAAGTAAACTTTAACAACATTAAACTGAAAAAATCACAAATATTTGTATATTAAATATATTGATTTTATTTCTATTTTATAAGCAAGAAAGATACCTTGAATTTAATATTCAAGATATCTTTCATTAACTCATTTATTTATATAATCATCTATGTTAACGCCATTTTTAACAATTCTTTTGTTAACCCACTGTTTAAAAAGCGTATATAATATAGAAGATAAAGGTATGAATATCAGCATACCAATCACACCAAATAAGTTTCCTCCTAATGTTACAGCTACAAGCACCCATATCGAAGGTAAACCTACAGAACTTCCTACTACATGAGGATAAATCAGATTTCCCTCTATTTGCTGTATAATAAGAAAAATAATTACAAAAATCAAAGCCTTAACAGGACTTATCATCAAGATCAGCAGAGCAGAAATAACACATCCGATAAAAGCTCCCACAATAGGTATCAAAGCAGTAAAAGCAATAAGAACACCTATAAGCAAACTATACGGCATACCGCATATAGAAAGCACTATAAAGAACATAAATCCTAATATACATGCCTCAAGACACTGTCCCGTAACAAAATTAGAAAATGTTTTATAACTTAACTTTGCAACATTTAAAGTCATTTCAGCATATTTTTTAGGAATTAAGGCAAACAGGACCTTTGTAGCCTGAACTGACAATTTTTCCTTCTGTATTAATATATATATAGCAAAAATAATGCCGATAACAATATTAACAGTTGTACTGAATATAGTTGTAACCACTCCTATGGTTGAATTTAAAACACTTCCGCCGCTTTTAAGGAAATTACCCATATAATTAAAAATTGTCTGCCAGTCTAAATTTCTGAATTCTTCAATATAACTTGCAGCTTCATCACTCTTAAAAACGTCCTTAAAAAACTCAACAGCTTTTGGTATAAATGAATATATATTATTTCTTATACTGTAAAAAGTTAAAACGAGCTGGGGAACAACAATATTAACAACGGCAGCCACAATAACTATCAATATAATTATTGACAAAACAAGGCTTATTGGTCTTGCTAATTTTTTTGGTACTTTATCTTTTAATATTTTATTATTAAATATTCTGTTTTCTATAGCTTTCATTGGAACATTTAAAACAAAAGCTATAGCTCCGCCTATAAAAAATGGTATAGAAATTCCGCACGCAATACTAATATAATATAAAATAATAGATACATTTTGAAAAGCAGTATATATTAATATTGTCAGAACTATTATAAGCAGCAGGCTCTTCATATTATCTTTATTTAAATTCAATATTTAATATCCCCCTATTTGACTTTCTTGACCTTTACCTTATTTCCCTTTTCATCAACAATATACATATTATCTAAATAATTTTTCTTAAATCCTTCTTTAAAAAGTTCAATATACTCTTTTCTGAGCTGACTTCTTTTTTCTACTTCTTCAGGAGTTAATCCTATTGTCTTATCTTTATGTGCCAAATGATTTATTTCATTAATAAGTTCTTCCATTCTACTCATAGAACACCTCTTTATTTACTTGGAGTAATAATTGTTTTTCCTCCCATATATGGCTGTAATGCCTTTGGAATATTTACGGAACCATCTTCATTCAAATTATTTTCAAGGAAAGCTATCAACATTCTTGGAGGAGCAACACAAGTATTATTTAATGTATGAGCAAAATATTTACCCTTTTCTCCATGAACTCTTATTTTAAGTCTTCTTGCCTGTGCATCTCCTAAGTTAGAGCAGCTTCCAACCTCAAAATATTTTTTCTGTCTTGGTGACCATGCTTCAACATCTACTGACTTTACCTTTAAATCAGCTAAATCTCCTGAACAGCATTCAAGAGTTCTTACAGGAATATCAAGACTTCTGAAGAAATCAACGGTATTCTGCCAGAGTTTATCAAACCACATCGGACTTTCCTCCGGCTGACAAACAACTATCATTTCCTGTTTTTCAAACTGATGTATTCTGTATACACCTCTTTCTTCTATACCATGAGCTCCCTTTTCCTTTCTGAAACAAGGAGAAAAGCTTGTTAAAGTCTGGGGTAAATCTTCATCCTTTAAAATTGTATCAATGAATTTTCCAATCATTGAGTGTTCACTTGTGCCGATCAGGAATAAATCCTCTCCTTCGATTTTATACATCATTGAATCCATTTCAGCAAAAGACATTACACCTGTAACCACATTACTTCTTATCATATAAGGAGGTATACAGTAGGTAAAACCTCTGTCGATCATAAAATCTCTTGCATAAGCTGTTACAGCTGAATGAAGTCTTGCCACATCACCCATTAAATAATAAAAACCGTTTCCTGCAACTTTTCTGGCTGAGTCAAGATCAATACCATTTAATCTTTCCATGATTTCAGTATGATAAGGTATTTCAAAATCAGGAACTACAGGTTCACCGTATCTTTGAACTTCAACATTTTCACTGTCATCTTTACCTATTGGAACACTTGGATCTATAATATTCGGAATAACCATCATTATTTCAGTTATTTCCTTCTGCAGAGTCTGTTCCTGTTCTTCCAATACAGAAAGTCTTTCTCCCTGCTTATTCACTTCTTCTTTAACTGCCTCTGCTTCTTCTTTCTTACCCTGACCCATTAAAGCCCCAATTTGTTTTGAAAGTTTCTTCCTTTCAGCTCTTAATGAATCTGCTTCCTGTTGAGCAGCTCTTGCCTTCTTATCCAAATCAATAACTTTATCTACAAGTTCAAGTTTGTTGTCCTGAAACTTCTTTTTGATATTTTCTTTTACTGCCTCGGGATTTTCTCTTAAAAATTTAATATCGATCATTTTATTTCCTCCGTAATTTTAAATATAAAAATCCCATACGTTAAACGTATGGGACGAATTACCGTGTTGCCACCCAAATTGCAAATTATATAAATAACTTGCCTCTCTTTAAAGCTGTAAAGGGCTTTACCCTTTGACTTTCATCAAAATACCTGTTTATTATAAACTCAAAAGATGGAACGCTAAATCCGATAATTATCTCACACCAACCGATAACTCTCTTAATATCAAATTTTAGCTTAGTCTTTTTCAAAGGTATATTAATATTTGATTAGTTTATATTATAACACATATAGGAAAAATTTCAAGCAATTTTTTTAATATTTTTATTAAGATAGAATAAATTTTTCAATTATTTCTGCAACAGCTCCCCTATTATTATCATTCAAAGTAACATAGTCGGCATATTGCTTTACACCTGCCTCACCATTTGAACAACATACACCAAGACCTGCTTTTTGTATCATAGATAAATCATTGTAATTATCACCTATAGCAATCGTATCTTTTACATTAATATTTAAAATAGAAGATAATTCTTCAAGTCCTGTTTCCTTGTCTATACCATATGGATTAAATTCATATAGATTTGCCGAAGAGAAAAAAGTTGTCATAATTTTATTTATATCACTTTTCTCTGCTTCATTTTCTACTTTTTTTAATTCTTCATTATCTCCTATAATAATTACCTTTGAAATACTTTTATCTAATACATTTTCTATTTTATCCACAATTTTAAAATTTACCATATTTCTTTTGGCATATGAATTTACTCTCTCTGTCATATTATCAAACCATAACAGTTCATCTTTGTAAACCATTATATCCACATTAAAATTTCTGCACAATTTTATTGCTTCTATAGCAATATCTTTTTGTATAAGATGTTCTGCAAGCTTTTCATTTGTATCTGTTCTGTAAATATAGGCTCCGTTAAAAGCTACGGTATAATTTTCGCTTTTATCCAAATTTAAATATCTGTTAAAATAATCTAAACTCATATTGGATCTTCCGCTGGATATAACAAATTTACAATTGTTCATTATAGCCTTATTTATATATTCTATATTTTTATTGCTTATATTTTTGTTGTCATCTAAAAGCGTACCGTCTAAATCACAAAATATTATTTTATACATTTAAATTTCTCCATGTAAAATCAAAATCTGCTCTTTTCGATTTTGAAATAATAAAAATGTTTCACGTGAAACATTTTTATTAAAATACCATTTTTTCTTTTATCATACCTACTATTCTGTCCAAATCATCCATTGAACTGTATTCTATTTCAATTTTACCATTACCGTTTTTCTTATTATTTTTTATATTTACTTTTGTACCAAATATATTTTTTAAGTCATTTGAAATTCTTAAACACTCTCTGGCAATTTCAGGATTAACAGAACTTACATCATTTTTATTTTCTTTTATATCATTCTCATTCTTATTATTTTCTATAATTCTTTTTACTAATGCTTCTGTATCTCTAACACTTAAATTTTCATCTATTATTTTTTCAGCTAATTCAAACTGTACATTATTATCTTCTATTCCCAATAATGTTCTGCCATGACCACTTGATATTTTTCCTTCCTTTACAAAAGTCTGAACTCTTGCATCAAGATTTATAAGTCTCATAGCATTAGCTACAGCTGAACGGCTTTTCCCTACTTTCTTTGCAATATCTTCCTGACTCAAATTAAATTCATCTGAAAACCTTACATAAGTAAAAGCTTCTTCCATAGGATTTAAATCTTCACGCTGTATATTTTCTATAAGAGCTGCTTCAAGAGCTTTTAAATCATCATATTCTTTTATTAATACAGGAACTTTTCTAAGTCCTGCTATTCTTGCAGCTCTCCATCTTCTTTCACCTGCAATTATTTCATAAAATTCACCATTTTTCTTAACTGTCAAAGGCTGTATTATACCTATTTCTTCAATAGAATCAGCAAGTTCTCTTAATGCATCTTCATCAAAATTTGTTCTTGGCTGATTTTTATTGGGATTTATTTTATTAATATCTACCTCATGTATTTTATTACCGGCAGATTCTATATCATTTGTATTCATTAAAGCTCCCAAGCCCATACCAAGTCCTTTTTTCTGTAAAGCCATAATTAATCCTCCTTAGCAATTATTCCTTCTGCAAGCAATTCATATGCTTCAGCACCTTTATTCTTTCTGTCATATAAATTAATAGGAAGTCCATGACTCGGTGCTTCACTTAATCGTACAGATCTTGGTATTATACACTTAAATAAATCTGTACCTAAATAATTTGTAACTTCTTCAACTACCTGCATTGATAAATTTGTTCTTGCATCATACATTGTAAACACAACGCCTTCTATTACTAATTGTGGATTTAATTTATCTTTAACTAAATTAAAAGTATGTAGGAATTGACTTAATCCTTCTAAAGCAAGAAATTCACATTGTAATGGAATAAGTACAGAATTTGCACAAGTCATTGCATTTAATGTAAGAATATTTAAAGATGGAGGACAATCTATAAGAATATAATCATATATATTTTTTAAATCATTATCTTCCATAATATCTCTGAGTATAAATTCTCTTCTATCAAAATTTATCAATTCAATTTCTGCTCCTGACAACTGAATATCTGTCGGAAGAACATCAATTTTAATTTCATCATATTTTGTAGTTTCTACAGCTTCATTAAATTCCATATTTCCGGTAAGAACATCATAAAAAGTTCCATTTACGTTATTTTTATCAATACCAAGTCCTGTTGTTGTATTACCCTGAGGATCAGAGTCGATAACCAAAACTTTTCTATTCATTTCTGCCAGATAAGCCGCCAAATTTATAGTTGTAGTAGTTTTACCAACACCGCCCTTTTGATTGGCAACAGCAATAATCTTTCCCAATTTATACAACTCCTTTCTAATATTAAATTGTTTCACGTGAAACATCACCAAATTAAACTATAATTAGTATACCACAAAATTGTTTCACGTGAAACATCAATACAAAAAAATAATACACAAAAATGCGTCGATTTTTTGTGTATTATTTAATAAATTTAATTACATTTGTTCAGGAGCACTTACTCCAAGCAAATCAAGACCATCCCTTAAAACATTTCTGACAGCAAACACAAGTTTTAATCTTGCGTTCTTAACATTATCTTCACTGTTTAAAATATTATTTTCATTATAGAACTTATTAAAAGCTTTACATACTTCAATAATTTGTCTGGCTATTATATAAGGTTCATTTTTATCAGCAGCCTCTGCTAACTTATCAGGAAATTCATTTATAACCTTACATACGTTAAAACTTGCCTCATCATTTAATAAGCTATAATCTATATTTTCATCAACATCAACACCTGCTCTTTTTATAATACTGCAAGCTCTTGCATGTGTATACTGAGCATATGGTCCTGTTTCTCCATCAAAATTAAGCATTCTGTCAAAATCAAATACAACATTTTTAATTCTGCTGTTAAATAAATCCTCAAATATAATTGCTCCTATCCCGACTTCTTCTGCAATTTCATCTTTATTTTCAAGGTTTGGATTTTTTTCTTCTATTATATTCTTTGTTTTTTCAACTGACATGTTAAGTATATCTTCCATAAGAACAACATGTCCCTTTCTTGTACTTAATTTGCCATCACCTAAACTTACAAGACCAAAAGGTGTATGAACCAAATCCTTAGCCCAATCATATCCCATTAATTCTATAACTTTAAACCACTGTGCAAAGTGAAGATTCTGATCCAAAGCAGTTACATATATACATTTATCAAAGTTATAAGTTTTCTTTCTGTAAAAAGCAGCAGCTATATCTCTTGTCGGATAAAGTGTACCACCGTCACTTCTGAGTATAAGACAAGGAGGCATATTATATTTTTCAAGATCTACAATTTGAGCACCCTGACTTTCTGTAAGAAGATTTTTTTCTCTAAGCTCATCAACAACAGCCTGCATTTTATCATTATAAAAACTCTCTCCTGCATAGCTGTCAAATCTAATATTTAATCTCTTATATATTCTGTTAAATTCTTTCATACTAATATCACAGAACCATTTCCAGAGATCTATAGCTTCCTTATCCCCCTCCTGCATTTTAACAAGCCAGCTTCTTGCTTCATCATTTAATGAAGGATTTTTTTCAGCTTCTTCGTGGAATTTAACATATATTCTTGAAAGTTCTTTTATATCATCTTTTTCAACGGCTTCTTTATTTCCCCATAACTTATAAGCTACTATTAATTTACCAAACTGAGTTCCCCAGTCACCTAAATGATTAATTCCTACTACGTTATATCCCAATGCTTTATAAATTTTATATAAGCTGTTTCCTATAGCAGTAGATCTTAAATGACCAATATGAAAAGGCTTTGCTATATTAGGTGATGAATAGTCTATAACGATTGTCTTACCATTGCCAATATCAGAACCTATATACTTACTACCCTTTTCACTGACTTTTTTCAATACATTTTCAACAAATACAGTTTTGTTTACATAGAAATTAATATAAGCATTTAATACATTGATTTTTTCAACAAATTCAGGTTTTTCAATTTTTTCAGCTATTTCAGATGCTATTACCTGAGGTGCCTTTTTCATAACTTTAGCCAGTTTAAAACATGGAAAAGCATAATCCCCCATACCGGGTTTCGGAATTTCAATTAAATTTTCAACTTCACTTATGTCTAAATCTGCAGCCTTTGCTACTACTGCAGCTATTTCTTTAATAAAATCCATAATATATCTCCTTACTGTTAATAAACCAAATTATTATTGTAATTATAACATTTTCAGTCTCTTTTTTCAATATATATTTACACATCTGATATTTTTTGTTAAAATAATTAAATTATAACGGAGGTATAAATAATATGAATATAATAGACTTTCATACACACCCTTTTATTAATAATAAACATAATTCCTGCTTCTATTCTGATATGGTTACAAACAGCAATTTTAAAGATATTTTAAATAAAGCAGGTATTGATCATATATGTGGTTCAGTTATATATAAAACAAATAACTTTGATGAAATAAAGAAATTGAATTCAGAGGCTTTGGAACTGAAAGAAATATGGGGAGATTTTTACACACCGGGAATTCATATACACCCTTATTATATAGAAGAATCAATTGATGAACTTAAAATAATGTCTGCCAGAGGAGTTAAGCTTGTAGGTGAACTTGTTCCTTATTATAATGGATGGGAAAAATATTATGATACAAATATACATATTTTATATGAAGAAATAGACAAGCTTAATATGATAGTTTCACTCCATACAGATAATAATACAGATATGAAAATATTAGAAGAAGCTGTAAAAACATTTAAAAACATAAAATTTATAGCTGCTCATCCCAATCAGAAAGAATTATATGAAACTCATATCAGGTTGTTAAATAAATATGATAATTATTTTCTTGACTTAAGCGGAACAGGCTTATTCAGATTTGGAATGCTCAAAAATTTAGTAAATAAAACATCCTCAGAAAAAATAATATTCGGAACTGACTTTCCCATTTGCAATCCTAAAATGTATGTTGAAGCAGTATTATTTGAAAATTTAAAATCTTGTGATTTAGACAATATACTATATAAAAACGCTGAAAATTTATTAAATAAATAAGTAGAAAATATATAAAATTTATGATATAATTGAAATGTTACCATTGTATAAATTGATTTAATTTATCAACAATTTGTGGATAAATTAGTGGATAACCTGTTAATTTAGTTTATTTTTCAGCTAAATTATTACATATTTTTACTTATCCACAATAGTTGATAAAATTTCATATATAAAATTTTACTGCCACTTAAATTAAGAAAGGAGCACCTTTATGTCCAATATAGAAACTTATTGGAAAAAAACAACAGATGTTCTCAAACAAGATATGAATGAAATTACTTTTGATGCTTTCATATCTCCTATTATTCCTATAAGATATACAGACAATTTATTTATAGGCTCTCTTAACATGGGAGTAGTAGCCTACAAAGATATAATTAAGAAAAAATATTCCGACAAAATAAACAGAGCCTTGACCGAAGTATTCGGCAGACCAATGTCATTCGTTTTTGATGATGAAATTTCAGAAGAAAACAATGAAGTAAAAAATCAGGTTAATGACAACAATATACCTGTTCAGAGAGAAAATGGTCTTATATCAAATTATCTCTTCAGTAATTACATAGTAGGCTCATCAAATAACATTGCATATGCAGCAGCTGTTGCTGTTGCCGATAATCCCGGAGAAGATGATATGTATAATCCTCTTTTCCTGTACGGAGGTGTTGGACTCGGAAAAACACATCTTATGCATGCAATAGGAAACCATGTTATATCATGTAATCCTGATGCCAAAGTTCTTTATGTATCATGTGAAAAATTTACTACAGAACTGGTTGAAGCTATAAGAGATAAAAGAACAATAGAATTTAAAGAAAAATACAGACAGCTTGATTTGCTCCTTATTGATGATGTGCAGTTTTTATCAGGAAAAGAAGCAGCACAGGAGGAATTTTTCCATACCTTTAATGCTCTTTTTGATGCAAAGAAACAGATAGTAATGTGTTCAGACCGAAAGCCTTCCGAAATACAGACTCTTACCGACAGACTTGTATCCAGAATGTCTAAAGGTCTTATATTTGATATAAAATCACCTGATTTTGAAACAAGAACAGCTATACTTGAGAAAAAGGCTGAAAGCAAAAATATAAAAATACCAAGTGAAATTCTTCAGTACATAGCCTATACAATAACATCTAATATAAGAGAAATGGAAGGTGCATTAAATAAAATTGTTATTTATGCAAAATTCAATAACAGGATCATTGATATGGAACTTGCTGAAGAAGTAATGAAAGATGTTATAAAGGATAATAAAGCAAATATAACTGTTTCATATATACAGGAAACAGTTGCTGATTTTTACAAAGTATCTGTAGATGAACTTCTTTCTAAAAGGAGGACAAAACCTCTTACAATATACAGACATATTGCAATGTATCTGTGCAGAAAGCTTCTTGAAGACAGCCTTGAGGAAATAGGCGAAAAATTCGGCGGCAGAGATCACTCCACTGTTATGAATGGCTGCGACAAAGTTTGTAAGCTTATTGAAACCAACGAAGAAAGAGCAGCAGAAATAAAAAGCATAGAAAAAAGAATTGTAGGAAACTGACAGTTATAAACATTAATTGTGGATAAGTTAATAATTACTTGTTAATTAATGTTTACAAAAATCAGATTTTGTTAATACTTAAAACAGTAATTTTCCGGTTGTGGATTTATGTATATATAATTTAATTTTTTACACAGGCAATGTTGAATATTTTTTCCAGTTATTATGAGGTTTTTAATGACTTTTCAACAAATTCACAGCCTCTACAACTACAACAATTTTTTATATAAATATAATTATATATATATTATCAGAACTATGTTCTGATTGCTGTGTTCCACAGCTGCCCTGCTAAACAGGGCTAATATAATACCTCGGCTTACGCCTCGGTGACTTTTCGCACAAAAATGAAAGCGAGCTTTCATTTTGAGCTCATAAGTAATATTATCGGAACTCTGTTCCGATTGCCGTGTACCACGGCGGCATCCCTTCGGACTGCCAATATAACAACCTCAGCTGACGCCTCGGTGACTTTTCGCACAAAATTGAAAGCAAGCTTTCATTTCGTTGCTCATAAGTCATATCATATGTCATAATTCTCTTTTTATCCGCTTTTTGCTCATCAGCTCAGCGACAAGCAATAGTTTATCACAGACTTACGCCTTTGTCAAGAACTTTTTTTACAAATTTAAACATTTTTCTTTCTTTATAAAGCTTTATTATAATAATTTCGTCCTTTTCCGGTACCTCAACATCTAATTCAAATTTCCCTTAACAATATCATAAACTCTGTTCCGGAAAGGATACAGCCTGCTGTCCGTATCCCGGCTTAATCTGTAATACCAGTATATACCTTCATATGTATCTAATTTTAAATTTCTCACCACTGTTTTATGCCTCTCAAAATCAAAAGCCACATCAATAAATGAATCTTCTTTTAACTCTAAATTAATCGGACTTGCCATAAGTCCTATGTAAGAATTATTCATACAATCCCATTGTGAAAATATAAATGTGCAGTTTAAATTACCATTGCTCAGATGCTCTTCACCTGCACTTATAATTCTTATAAAAATTTGATTTATTTTAAGACCCCTGGAGAGCAATATAAATTTTTCCTTTAAGCTTTCACTTACTTCAACCTTATTATCTTTGTTACCATAAAACATTACATCCTTTTCGGGATAGTTGAAAGGAATAGATATCTGTGTATATTTGTAAATATCCTCAATTTCATTTAATTCATGTACAAGCTCCGATAAAAACTTCTGATTATTTATATATAATTTTTCTATATCATTTTTTGTTGTATATGTAACTATAACCTTTTCATCATATTTATCAACTACCTCATTTTCTATTTTTGCAAATTCCGCTGACATTATTTTATAAAATATCACAAATACAATAATCAAAGAAACCCACACAATATTTACAATATAAACCTTCTTCATACTCCCACCTCCTGCAGCACTTGTTCAGCTTTTAAAAATGCCGCTCTGTGACCCTGCGCTATATTATCCCCTTTTCAACAAGGTAATTATAAATATCATCGCTTTGTTTAGCCCTGTTCACAAGAGCTTCCTTTTCTTCCTCTGTATAATTATTTGCAGTACACCCGTTTTCAACAAGAAATCTCACAACATCAAAATATCCGTCTCCCGTTGCAACCATGAGCTGTGAATCCAGTCTTGACCCATTACTGCTGTTGACATCGTCCTTGCTGAAATCAGCATTCAATTCCTTTAAATATTCCAGCAGTTCTAAGTTTCCTTGTCTTACACTATTATAAACAGCTTCACAAAGATCATCATAATTTAAAGTATTACTGAAATTATGTACGTACTTTACAGTATCAATATCACAATATGAAAACACCCATACATAATAAGGCTCACTGCCCAAACTGCTGCTTCCGTTTACATTAAAGCCTCTTTCCACAAACAGCTTTACAATATCATCATAGTTATTTATAAGGGCTTCTTCAAAAGCATCTTTATTGCTGATACTTGCGCCCTTATCAAGGAGCAGTTTTGTAATATCTGCATTGTCATTTTTTACAGCAATTAAAACTCCGTCATCAATATAGGCAGGATTCAGATCCGAAATATATTTTGTCATATCATAGTTGTTGTAATACACAGCATAATTCAGAGCACATTCATAATATCCGTCATTGAATTCATTTATATCTGCTCCTTTTTCAATTAAAAATTTTACATTTTCAAAATTATTGGCAGCTACAGATAATCTTAGCGAAAAATTCAGATCACTGTCATCTTTCAGATTTTTTTCTAAAGCATCCTTGCTTCCATAACCTGCAATGCCCCACAGAACAGTATTATTTTTGCACTTATTATTTTCATTGAATTCCCCTTTATATGCGGCATAAATATCTTTATCAATATCCTCACCTTTATAATTATCTACCAGCACTTTCATAGCTTTTACACAAGCTATTCTGTTACCCATGGATTCAATGTACTCAGACCTGTTAATTCTGCCCTCCATGTTTTTAATATTATCTGCTGTAACATCTGCCCCTGCGTTGATTAATTTTTCCAGTCTGTCAGAAAATATATCCAGGTTTTTTGACAGTATAATTTTGTCTATTGAATTTTCTCCCATATCATCAATATAGTTTACATCCGGATCAAGAGTAAGCAGTTTTTCAAATATCTTATCTCTTGCATTAATTGCTTCATAAAACACAGTTGTACCTGATGTATCTACAAAATCCGAATCTATATCATACTCAAGCATAGTATTAACAAATCTTTTATCATTTGAATTATCATCTGCCCATATAACAGGTGAAACTGTTCCCGGATTGTGATATTCAAACTTATTAATATCCGCACCTTCGTTTATTGCCTCTATCATAGCCTGTTCATTTCCTGTTGTAACTGCACTCCACAGTTTTTCATACTGTTCGGTTGTTTCAAGCTCATTAAATTTTTCATCAACTAATCCGCCTAATGACATTATTGCAGATATAATATATGCAACTATTCTTTTCAACACGATTATAACCTCCATGTAATTTATAACTCAATGTTTACCTCTTATATAACGTATCCTTATAAACCTCATAAGTCAAATCAGACATATATACCAGCACACTTGGATTGCCTGTATACTTTTCCCCGGCAACATAAAACTCCCTGTAATTTTTCTGATCCTCAAAGTTTTTATCTCCCAAAGCATTGACATATAACTCAATATTAGCCTTATTACCGGTGTCACTTATAATTTCACTTACCATTTCTTCCGCCCTGTTATAAGCAGTATCTATAATATTTTGTTTATCAGCAATGTTATCAGCATTTGCTGTATCACAATTAATATTTATATCAGCATACACAGGAAATTTATCATAAATTTCATTCATATCCAGTTCGGATAAATCCACAGCTTCATTTGTTAAATTGCTGATATATATTTTATAAGCTTCTTCCGCTTCTTTTCTGCCGTTGGGGACATTTTCCCCTACAAAACTGAAATCCGCATTTACTGAAATATTCTCATCATTAAAATATTTATTTATATAATTATCCATATAATAGTTTTCAAACATATTCAATAAATAATTTTCAATATTTTTATTCATATCTGCAATATTGCTTATGGTAAATATTCTTTTTTCGTTATTTTTATCTGTATATGAGATCTCCCATTTTGTAAAAACCTGTATATCCCCTGTATAATGCTCACAGGTCTCAAAACTTTCCCTCACAAACTGTTTTTCACTCTCGACCTTCCAGCCGGAAGGAAACATTCTGTCCAGAACATCCTTGTATTCTTCAATATAATTTGTTTTATAAATATTTTCTTCCTTAACTTTCGTCAGCAAGCTTTCGTCATTCAAAGGATATGTAACTACACCCATTCCTATATTCATATCACCCGTATTAATATTTACAGCCTTTGATTCAGGATTCCATTCAACCTGACACCCGAGAGCCTCATACAAATATTTCAGAGGAACATAAATTTTACCCTCAATAGTTACAGGCTTGCAGTCCATTATTACAGAACTGCCATTTACAAGCATAACATTACTGTCAGTCCTCATAACAATTGTTTTGTCAGCCCTTGCAAAAATTATTTCATTTGCGTTGCTGCCATATTTAACTTTTGCACCAAATCCCCAGTCAACACCAAATGCACTTATCATTATTCTGCCCTTTATATTTCTCCCATCCAGATAACTGCCTATATCATCCGAATAAGAATCCATATATATGGCAACATAATTATCATCATTTCCGGCATTTTCTCCATAAACAGGAATTACACCACAAAACACTGTAAATACCAGCAATAAATAAAAAATTCTTTTCATATCTTTAACTCCATCTTTTTCCTCTTGAATTTAAACAATTACTTAAACCCATTTGAATTGCTTATCGTTTTTAATATCATACGCATCTCAAACGTCTTTCACACACTTAACTTGGCAGCGGGAAAACAACAAAGTTGACAACCAGCATAAACACAGCTATTATACGAAAAACAACATAATTAATAAAACAGTTCATTGCTACCCAAAGCAATTTTAATTTTACTGACTTTATCCGGTGCCTGCCCCCTTTAACTGCAGTAAATATTCCGAGCAATATTGGCAGAATATATAAAACTATATTATTTGCCCATTCTATCACGTCACTTATTTTATATCCTTTTATATTAAAATATCTGCCTGAAAAACTAATTATTGAAATTAATATAATACCAATAATAAAATATATAACAACATTTTTAAATAAACAAAAGTATATCCCATGTATCTGATCTCTGACCATCTGTCTGTCCCCTCTACAAATATTCATCATTGGTTTTTTAAATTTTTAAAACAGCCTCTTCTTCCATTTTTAAAAAGTCAGAATTTAAAACATTTAACTCCCCTCGCTTAAAATATATGTATTATTCTGTTTTACAGTAAATTCACTCTTTCCCCTGCATACACATAGGTCATTTAAATGTTACTGCTTTTTTATGGATAAGCATAATAATACTGCTTCAATTAAATATAAAGCACTTATAATAACTGAACTGCCGCTGATTTCATTAAGCCCTGCAACATATAACATCACAAAGCATAAAACTATTGCAATATTTATTAATAATACTATACTTTTAAATGTAATAATTTTAGATAAAACATTTCGCCCTACAAAAACATATAAGCAAATCAAACAAATATGTAATATGTAAAAATATAAATTGCTTATTCTGAAATCACTATACCGTTTCATAATAACAAGCATGATTTCAGAAAAGCCTGAAACAAATAATACCATCAATGCAGGTATAATATTAGTTATTTTTAAATAAATACTATACTCTTTGATTATCTGCTTTTCCTCCATCATTTGTATAATAAATATTCTTTTTATTAAATACGGTTTAAACACTTATAAAATTTTTTCTACAAACTGACCGTCACTTGTAAGTAAGCTTATACCCGTAAGTTCAGATACGCTGTTAATATCTTCATAATTTTCATTTACATATGTAAGTCTGACAATTGAATTGTTTTTTAAATAATATTCCCACTCAAATGTATATAAATTGTTATGTCTTACATCATCATGCAATTTATAAGGTAATATTTCACCTACTTCTTCCATTGTCATACCAAGCTTTAAGTTCTTTTCAAAAAAATCACTTGTCAAATCAAATATGTATACATTTATTTCGCCATTTTCTTCTTCCGTATACAAATAGTCGAACACATTCAGCATTCCCTCCATATTACCTATAGATAAACTAAAATATGGTCTGCCTTCGTAAATGTAGACAGAAAAATCGGTACCGCTGAACGGCATTTGGCTTAATCGGATTTCTCCCTCCATTGCAGGCTTACATTCCGGATTATTATTTACTTTAAAGATCAAATGAGTTAAATATTTGTCGTCCTTATCCTCTTCAATACGCTCACCGTATGTATATGTTCTTTGTCTGCAGACATATTCGATTCCGTCATATGTAATGTATACTCTTTCTTCATCTTCATCAAATACAACAGTTCCGCCTATAGCTTCAATTATGTCATTTATTGAAATAAATTCTCCATCTTCATTTTCTATTATAACATCACCTTCTAATTCTTTGCCGTCAACATAAACTTTTCTCTCACTTCCGTAGCACTCAAAGCTGCTTATTGATATTAATATTAAAATATTAATTATTATAATAATTTTCCTCATAATTAACTCCGCTGCATTATTACTTTCTGCTTATTTTGTTACATAAAAACTGATCAGATTCATATCGCTCTCATCAGTGTATGGAGAAAAAATCATTTCAACATTTTCCTCTCCTGCTCTGTAACTTATTTTACAACCGCCGTCCTCTGTATTTTCATAATGATCGGCTTTCCCCAGTATACCTGTTACATTTGAATATGTCATGCTTTCCTTTACACAAGACAAAATGTAATCACTTGTATAATTATATTTTTTAATATACACGATCCTTTCCGGGGCATCTAATTTGTAATCACATCCGGCATCTTCAATCAGGTATTTGAAATCAGGAGTACTTATATATGTTGTATTATTCATTGTATATATAGCTATAATCTTTGGCTTATCATCTCCAACATATGTATTTGTATCAGTATTCAATATTTTTGAATACTTCATTTCAAAACAATATGGCATAGAGAGGACATCGCCCTTTTCATCTGTATATTCGATTTTATAATTGCTTCCGTTGAGATCAAAAGTAACGATTTTATCTTCAGGATCCCAGTTTATCTCGTTTCCGTATTCTTCTATAAAACCTCTCAGTGAAACATAAAAATACGGACTTCCGATTGCACCAATAAATATACTTGTATTCATTTCAAGATCACCATTCACATTGATCCCCCATGCATTTTCCAGCTCAGAAGCTGACAGTATTATTTCATCCTCAGCATCATCATTTCCGTATACACCTACAGTATTAAATCCAACCAGTAATATTAATAACACCAATAAACATTTTTTCATATTTTCACAGCTCCTTTTATTTAATTAATCAAATCTATACATAGCATACATAAAACACACCATTACTATAACAACTATACATATATAAGAAACTATAACTGTTTTAATAAAATCCTTTAGTTTTTCTCTTAAACTTTTTCTGCCAATAAAACTAAACAGTGCTGAAACAACAGCTACAGGTAAAATGTCTGAAACAAAGCCGTTATCTATTCCTTTTATAATAATTGATGATAATTCACTGTTGACTAAAATAAACCATACTATACAATTTACAATAACACATATAATATTTTTATGTATATTCATAAATTTTACACCTGCTTTCTTCTCCTGTATATGACAAATAATATCACCTGAACACCCACCGCACATAAACTTGTAATAATACCATTCACATAAATATAACCTTCTGTAAAAGCAATTACATCATCTATATAGGGTATCCTATCTGTCAAAGCATACTGCATCCACACCAAAAACATACAGACACCAATAAACAGGATCAATAAATTTCCCGGCTTTTTATATTTAATAAACAAAATCAATTCCAATATAATAAGCAGCTTTAATGTCTCAAATATCAATAACAGCCATTTCAGACAATTAAGACTTAACTTATTAAGCTGCTCTGCAGTAATCAGATTATCAGCAGTAAAAAACAGATACTGCACAAAAGGCAATACTAACGCAATACATATTAAAAAAATAAACACATATCTTAATATAATTGCCAGTTCCTCTTTAATCAAATCCCTAACCCCCTAAAATCATTCTTGTCAATTCATTAATCCACTAGTAATATATCAAAGAATTTTTCCAAAATAGTCCCTGTCATAAGATCCTGCAGAATATTTGTAATATGTAAATACAGATACCAAAATAAAATTTAAAATCAGTAATTCTTATCTTAAACAATACATAAATCAACTAATTCTTCGCACAAAACAGCCTTTCCAATATCTCATCCCCGCTCTCCAGCCTTACGATCTCAAATTCATGCGCTCCTGTCATTTTTAAATATACTTTCATAGAGCTTTCCCCGTAATCCTTATCAAGTACTCTTCCATAAACCTGTACACTTATTTCCTGAATACCATTTCTGAATATATTATCTCCTCCACCGTACATTGATATAGTATAATTTCTTTTCCCCATGTTCCATTCAATATTTTCTCTGCAGTCAGTATACAACTCACTTCTGTCTCCAAAACATATTTCCGCATTTTTAAGACATTCGTCAAGAGCATCAATATCATAGCTCTCCAGTGCACTTTCTATTTTCCCAACATACTCCGTATCGGCCGTTGATATAAAACAAATGTACTTGAAAATATGTATTCCTAAATATATAATTATAGTTACAGCAACTGCAATTATTGCTATTGTAAGAGTATTTGATTTTTTTCTCATACAATAATCACATCCCCTGCTCATTAAAACAATTTTTTTAAATCATTTAAATCCTTATCATTGTATTTTTTTATAAGCACTTCAAAATATACATTCCAGTAATGCTTCATATTTATTTTTTCCCTGTTCGCGAGAATTTCGGGAAAAATATGCAGTGCATCAATCATATCATAAGCAAATTTGTAATTTTTTATTTTCAGGCAATCATCAATTTTTCTTATACCCAGAGTCAGTATTTTTATTTCCTTTTCTTCTAAATTCACACATCCTTCGTTGCCAGATTCAAAAAAGTTTATATATCTCTCCAAATTGATTATTTTATTTAATCTACACAGCAAACTTTCATTATTTTCTCTAAAATTTAATACCGCTAAAATTTGCTCACATATTTTGTTATTATCTTTATTATATATATCACTTCTCATTAAAATCATAAGCTTATATATATTCTTAAGCAAATTCTTTTCCATATAGCCTCCATAAGTATATCCTGCCAATAAATACAGTATCATTATTCCATATTAAATCATCAGTCTTATATATCCTCATTTCTATTGTATATGATTTATACTCATATTTCAACAAATATTATAATTTTCTTAAATTATAATCAAAATCAGCTTTGCTGATTTTTGAAACAATAAAAAAATGCCGAAACTTTAAATTCCGACATTTTCCGATACTTTTACATTATAAAATTATTTTTCTGACAATTACTCATTATTTCCTGTATTGATAGGCTTCATTGTAGGGAAGAGTAAAATATCTCTTATACTGCTTGCATCTGTAAAGAGCATAACAAGTCTGTCAATACCCATACCCATACCTCCTGTAGGAGCCATACCATACTCAAGAGCAAGCATAAAGTCCTCATCGATCATATTCGCCTCTTCATCGCCCTTTGCTCTCAGCTCTTCCTGACGCTCGAATCTCTTTCTCTGATCGATAGGGTCATTTAATTCGCTGTAAGCATTTGCATACTCATGACCGCATATAAAGAGCTCAAATCTTTCTGTATATTCAGGCTTATCTGGCTTTCTCTTTGTAAGAGGAGAAATTTCAACAGGGTGATCCATAAGGAATGTAGGCTGAATAAGCTTATCCTCAACAAATTCCTCAAAGAATAAATTAAGTATATCGCCCTTTTCGTGTCTTTCCTCAAACTCAACATTATGTTCCTTAGCCACAGCTCTTGCTTCTTCAAGACTGTGTATCTCATCAAAGTCAACGCCTGCATATTTCTTAACAGCATCAACCATTGTAATTCTCTCAAATGGCTTGCTGAAATCAAGTTCAACACCCTGATAAACGATCTTGTCACTGCCTGCAACTTTTTCTGCAACTTCCTTTATTATACCCTCTGTAATATCCATCATACCGTAGTAATCAGTATATGCCTGATAAAGTTCAAGAAGTGTAAACTCGGGATTGTGACTTGGGTCCATGCCCTCGTTTCTGAAAACTCTTCCTATTTCATAAACTCTTTCAAGTCCGCCTACGATAAGTCTCTTTAACGGAAGTTCAAGAGCAATTCTCATATACATATCTATATCAAGAGTATTGTGGTGAGTAATAAATGGTCTTGCTGATGCTCCTCCCGGTATAGTCTGTAAAATAGGAGTTTCAACTTCAAGGAAGTCCAGATTGTCAAGATAATTTCTTACAGTCTTTATTACCGCACTTCTTGTAATAAAGTTTTTCTTTGTTTCGGGATTTACGATCAGGTCCACATATCTCTGTCTGTATCTTAGATCAGGGTCCTTTAAACCATGGAACTTTTCAGGTAAAACCTGTAAACTCTTTGAAAGAAGTGTAACCTCTGTAGCATGAACGGAAATTTCCTCCATCTTAGTTTTAAACACCGTACCCTTTACAGATACTATATCACCTATATCAAGCTTTTTAAAAAGCTTGTATTCTTCTTCACCTAATTCATCTCTTGTTACATAGCACTGTATTTTGCCGTCTCTGTCCTGTACATCGCAGAAGCTTGCCTTACCCATAACTCTCTTGCTTACAATTCTTCCGCCTATAGCAACAGCCTTGCCCTCAAATTCTTCAAAGTTATCCTTGATCTGCATACTGTGCTCTGTAACATCAGCCTTAACGATTTTAAAAGGGTCTCTGCCCATTTCCTGTAAATTTGCAAGCTTTTCTCTTCTGACCTTAAGCAGTTCATTCAGAGCCTTGCCCTCCAAAGGCTGCTTATTCTTATTGTCTGCCATAATAATTTCTCCCTGTTATATATTGCTTACTGAATATTCAAAATCTTAAACTTTAAAACACCGTCAGGTGCATTGTTTTCAACAACATCTCCCACTGCATGACCCATAAGAGCCATACCGAGAGGTGATTCATTTGAAAGCTTAAGCTCTGCAGGGTCTGCCTCTGCAGGACCTACAATAGTATAAGTTATTTCTTCTTCAAATTCCTCATCATAAACCGTAACCTTATTTCCAAGATTGACCTTACCTGTATTAAGGTCATCTTCATCAATTATTTCAACATTTCTGAACATTTTTTCAATTGTAGCAATTCTGGCTTCAATTTCTGCCTGTTCTTCTTTAGCAGCGTCATATTCAGCATTTTCTGACAAGTCACCCTGTGCTCTTGCTTCCTTGATCTTGGCTGCCACCTCTTTACGTCTGACAACCTTAAGATTTTCAAGCTCTTCTTCAAGACTAGCCAGTCCGGCACTGGTTAAAAGTATTTTCTTTTCTTCTGCCATTATAAACCGCTCCTTATATATAAATTATAAATCTGCATAGTAAACCATACTACTTAATCCAAATAATTATACTAGATTAAGGCATAAAAGTCAATTAAAATTTTAGTAATTCCCATCGTTTCTTATTTATTTTTCAAGTCTGTAACCCCGTTATAAAAAACAGATGCAAAGCCTTTCAGCCCTGCATCTGTTTTTTATGATTTCAAGTTTGACATATTGCCTATTGAATTTGTTATTGTTCTGCCGTAATTTGAGCTTAACATTATTGCATTAGTGCTGTCTGCTGCCTCAAATACGGTTATTTTCATAACAGGCATTTCATAACTTTTTCTCACAATAATTTACCCCTTTCTTTTTCTTCAAGCTTATATATTAAATTTAATAAACTTGTCCTTTTAATGATCCTTAGTCAGGCATATATACAGACGGCGTAAATTCACTTACCCAGTCACTTACATAATCCTTGTTTTCTCCTGCTCCTTTGTAATGCTTTCTTATCCATAGCTTTGTATTTCCCGGTATATCTGTTATTTCAGCACCAAAGAAGGCACAGTTCCAGTACCAGTTACCTACATCACCGTTTAATATGTTATTATAACAGCGACCGAGAGCAGCATTTGTAATAGGGTTTGCCGTGTCAGCTCCGGGAGTACCCGCTATATCCTCCTCTTTCAAGCCATTCCACAAAACTCCCTGCATATAAGCCCTGTCAGTTGATAAATAAACAGCATTTTCAGGATCATCTCCCGGCTTTTCATCCTGTACGCATATATCAAAGCCTATGCTTTCGTATTTTTTCTGCTGTCCTTCAAGGTCATAACTTCCCCCGAATCCTCCTGCTATAACAAGACCGAATCTGGCCCTGTTGTCAACATACTCATTTTCCCTGTATATTACAGTATCCCTGTTTATAGTATTAAAAACTATTGTCTTAATTCCGTTTACAGCTTCTTCGGGAATTTTATCATTTACCGCCTTATAATAATAGTCATCTATCTTAACAAGAAAAATACATTCATTTTCTTCAATGACCTCCGTGTCCTCATCCACCTCAACACTTATATTAAAATCATTGGAAGAATTTGTGGCAGCATTTAAACTGTAATTATATATAACAACGGTTATGGAGTCTTCACTTTCCATTGTTTTTTTAGCCGTTATTTTTCTTCCTGTGTTGTCTATACTTATTTCCCCTATACCTATTTTACCGTCCAGCTCCAGAGCATCATTTACCTGTATATCATTATCGGATCTGTTCTGTACAGGTGTTCCGTCATTTCCCGCATTGTAAGCTCCTGTTTGATCTTATCTGTACTCTGTCACCTTCACCGAAGCTTTCAAATTTAAGGTTCTCACATTTATCAACGGTAACTGCACCCCTGAAATTACTTCCGCTTATGTTCTGTGTACTGTTATAATAAATATCTGCATCCTTTAATATAACTTTGCTGTATTCTCCTGCCTGTATAAGTCCGTTACCGCAATTCCCTGCAATATATGCACCATCAATTACAATATTGGAAATATCTCCATCAACAGCATGTATCACCCCGTTATATCCTGCGGCATTATTCCCATTTATTCCATGATTTACGGAATAATTAAACTTAAACCCCACGTTTTTATTTGCATTGAGATTTCCGCCCTTCAGAACTATAAAGGGACCGAATACATCACCCATATCCTGTCCCTTTATTAAAGGGCTTAAATTACCTTCATCCTCATCATAGGTAAAACCGCCGTCAAATATAACAGCCTCACTGTTGTTTTCACTTCCTATTGTCAGTGTAGCTCCATCTGTCACAGCTATAAAGCTGTCTAAAATATTTCCGTTCATATCAGTATAATTATCGGTATCCCTCTTTATTGTAAATGGTCCGCCATCTGATATAAGTGTTACATCAGTATTTTCACCTTTTAACTCAGGCATTCTCTGACTTCCGCCATATATCCCCTCTGTTTCTGGTATATCCTGTGCTCCTATTATATAATCTGCATTCAGTGTAATTACAGCTTTATTGTTATTTGCTGCATTTACTGCCTCTAAAAATGAACCGCATTTCTTTTCAACACCATTAATTGTTACCGTAAAAGGAATGTCACTCTTTATTTCCTCTGCTTCGGCTGACAGTTCACCGTCACTTTCATATGTATCCTCTGTTTTTTTATTATCATTTGCAATTTCATTAAAATTCTTTACTATGACGCTGCCTACATCTCCATAGGCAATTGTATTGACAGATATATTAAATATTGCTGAGATCAATAAAAAAAGCGACAAACGTCTTTTCATTAAAAACCTCCGAATATATTTAATTAAGCCTGACAGCTTCTTATACAGTATATCAGTATTAACTCCCCTTTACAATATCAAAAGTAAACAAACTTTGAACAAATATGAACATAATATTGTAATTTGTTCACAATCATTAATATTATTCATGTTTTATTCATATTTAAAATTTAAATTATATATCTAAGACCCAAGGATTCCATCAATCCGACAGCTAAATTCCTGTTTACCACAACAAATCAACCTAATCATTTGTAGGGGCGAGCATTGTGCCCGTGCCTCCCTTGCCTAAAGGGAGGCGGAGAAACGCTTGCGTTTCGGAGGAGGGATTCAACTCCTCACTCCTCACTCTGTTAAATTCCGATTTATCACACTAAACAAAAAAGCCTGACCTCAACCGACAAACCAATCGGTCAAGATCAAGCCTCATATCTATCTCACAGGGGTATAATCAATTACAGCTTCCTCATCAGTTGCCTCAAGCTTAAATATAACAGGTCTCAGTCCGTCATTGCAGCTGCATATAGCAACTCCCGGCTTTCTTATCCAGTCACCGTAATAAAAAAGTTCATTGCCTGCACCGTGAGCAAGAGCAAAAACATACTGATATATAGCCTTCCATGCCTCATCGCACAACCCTTCCGGCTTTGCATAATCCGCATAGAACACCTGCCCCGCCTTAAGCATCGGACAGGCTGTAAGCCCTTCTATACCGTATTCTTCTGCAAGTTCCTTATCAAGTGTTGTTTTAAGCACAGTTATTTTAACCTTTTTCATATAAATACCTCCATATCAAGCATTTTCTTTTTTATCATCCTTAGGCAAAACAAGATTTAAAACAATAGCCACAATAAATACTATAGCCACACAGTTTTCGGCAAACACATTCTGAATGATCTGAGGAAACCCATTAAAAAGCTCCCTGACCTGTGTAAAACCGATACCGGTACTCAATGAAAGAGCTACAATAGTTACATTTCTCTGAGAATACCCGCACTTTCCTATCATCTGTATACCGCTTACAACAATGCTTCCAAACATCATTATAGTACATCCGCCAAGGACCGCATCGGGAAGAGTTGCAAGCACAGCGCCAAACACAGGAAAAAGTCCCGCAAGGACCATAATTATTGCACCCATAAGTATAGTAAACTTATTCACAACCTTAGTCATTGCAACAAGTCCCACATTCTGAGCAAATGTAGTGATAGGCAGACAGCCGAAAAGACCGGATATTGCACTGACAAATCCGTCACAGGCAATAGCACCGGATATTTCTTTATCTGTCGCCTCTCTTCCCAGTCCCGCATTGGCAAGAGCAGATGCATCCCCCATATTTTCCGCTGCTGACACAAGGAAAATAAGTGCTACGGACACAATTGCTCCCATATTGAATTCAGGCTTAAACGGAAGGATCTCAGGCAGTGATATGATTCCTGCATCTTTAATTGCCGAAAAGTCGACCATACCCATAAATATAGCTGCAATATATCCCACAGCAAGTCCGAATAAAACTGCAAGAGGCTTAAGCTTTTCCTTGGCAAAAACATTAAATCCTATACAGCATAAAAGTGTAAATGTTCCCAATGCCCAGTTTTGAAGTGAACCAAAATCCTCAGCTCCTGCACCACCGCCAAAAGAATTTGCTCCTACCGAAAGGAGAGAAAAACCTATAGCTGTAACAACACTTGCAGAAACAATGGGAGAAAAAATTCTGATCCAGTACTTTGCAAGAAGTCCCAGAACACCTTCAATAATACCGCCTATAATTATTGCCCCTGTAATGGCACCGTAGCCATACACGGGACCTATGTAACAAAATACAGATACAAAGGTAAAGCTAATACCCATAACTATAGGCAAGCCCGCACCTATTCTCCACAGGGGAAAAAGCTGAACAATAGTTCCAAGTCCCGCAATAAGCATTGCACACTGAATAAGCATTGCCGTCATATCATCAGAAAGTCCGCAGGCACCTGCAACAATTATAATAGGTGAAATATTTGCAACAAACATTGCAAGAACATGCTGCAATCCAAAGGGAACAGCATTCTTTAAGGGCACTCTGCCTTCAAGTCTGTAAATATTCTCTACTGAGCAGTTTTCTCTGTTCATATTAATATTCCCCTCTGTTTGTAAATTCTATTGTTCCCTTTTCACTATCCATTGACTTTACAATTGCAAGTGATTCCAGCTTATATCCCAGATTTCTTATTATTTTTCCGCCGTCCTGAAAACCCTTTTCAATTGCAATACCTATGCCTGCCACACTTGCCCCCGCATCGTTTACAATTGAAATAAGTCCCTGCAGGGCACAGCCGTTTGCAAGAAAGTCGTCAATTATAAGTATTTTATCCTCCGGATTTATAAATTTCTTTGAAACTATGACCTGATTTTTACATTTATGTGTAAAGGACTCAACCTCTGCCACATACATTTCACCTTCAATATTGATGCTCTTTGATTTTTTTGCAAACACAACGGGCACATTAAAATGCTGAGCCACAATACAGGCAATACCAATGCCTGAAGATTCAATAGTCATAATTTTGTTAATGGGGATACCTTCAAAACGTCTTTTAAATTCTCTTCCCATTTCATTGAAAAGATCAATATCCATCTGATGATTTAAAAAACTGTCGACCTTTAAAACATTCCCCTCTTTAACAATACCGTCCTTTAAAATTCTTTCTTCCAAAAAGTTCATAGTATACTCCTTTTAAATTTTTCCTTTGTATTTATATTATCAGAACCTTGCTCTGATTGCTGTGTTCCACAGCCGCCCTGCTAAACAGGACTAATATACACTTTGTCTTTTCATTTTATTAAGCTATGCTTAATACTTTGCTTGCGCAAAGGTCTGTTTACACAGACAAATAAAAAGACTCAGTGACTTATCTTCGCAAATCGAAAGCAAGCTTTCATTTGCTTCAGATAAGTCATATTATTTATTTAAACTCACGGCTTTTTTGCGGAAACAATAAGCATCATAGGTCTCCTCATTTCATCCTTCATGCCGGGAATATCCATCATATTTTCGGGAGGCATAGGCTCCACAATGTTCTGTATAGCAAAGCCTGCTTTTAACAGTGTGTTTATATATGTTGTCAGTGTCCTGTGATACTTTGTAACCTTTTCTCCAAGAAATACAGCCTCTCTCTTCCCCTCATAATAGTAATTATCTACAGGGAAATATAAAATTTCATTGTTTTCTCCGTATATCCAGTCCTGAGTCCCGTATGCAGTGAAAACAGGATGCTCTACAGAAAACACAAATTCTCCGCCCTTTTTAAGCCAGCCAAAAATATTTTTAACAAGCAAATCAAAGTCCTTTACATAGTGAAAGGCAAGAGAGCTTATTACAACATTAAAATCTTCTTCATTAAGCTTCAGATCCTCCATAGCCCTGCATCTGTATTCTATGACAGGAGAATTATTTTTGCTTTCTGCCCTTTCAAGCATTTTATGAGAAATATCCGTTCCCAGTACATAGGCAGCACCATTTTCAGCGGCATATATACAGTGCCATCCGTATCCGCAGCCCAGATCCAGGACCCTCTTGTCCTTAAAATCAGGAAAAAGCTTTTTCAGTTCATGCCATTCTCCTGCGCCTTCAAGACCTTTTTGAGACCTTTCCATCTGACTGTATTTTTCAAAGAAAATTTCATTGTCATATATATTTTCCTTCATCTGTTTCTCCTTTTGCAAAAGTCACCTTATCAAATCAGCTTCCTTTTATTTAATTTGTTTCATGCAAACAGTGTAAGCTGATCTGTTTCTCTCATATTTCCCAGAACACCTGCATCCCTTAACATCTGTATATTGCTCTGTCCAAGTCCCGTTCTCTTCTGCAATTCCTCTATTGTTTCAAACCTGCCCTCATCTCTTGCATTAACAAGAGCCTCTGCCGCAGTAACACCAAATCCCGATATAGTGCAGAATGGGGGAAGTATAAGCTTTTCGCCCTTTTCATCCTCAATGACCTTGAACTTTGTTGTTCCCGATTCATACAGATCAATAGGCGCAAATTTTAATCCTCTTGCATAAAGCTCAATAACAAGTTTAAGCATATCGGCAGTAGCCTTGTCCTTTGCACTTGCCTCCTTGCCCATATCCATAATGCTCTTGTATGTAGCCCTTGCCTTTTCCTCACCAAAACACATTATACTGTAATCAAAGTCATCGTACTTAACGGAAAATGTTGCCGCATAAAATGCATGAGGATAATTTATCTTAAAATAGCCTATTCTAAACGTATTTGTACAGTAAGCCACAGCATGTCCCTTAGGGAACATATACTTTATCTTTTTACAGCTTCCTATATACCAGTCGGGAACATCATGCTCCCTCATAAGAGCCTCTTCTTCAGGTGTAAGTCCCTTGCCCTTTCTTACATGCTCCATAATTGTAAATGCATCCTTGTTTGGCACATTATGTAATATGAGGTAAACCATAATATCATCTCTTGTAGGTATAACTTCATTAAGTGTACATGTACCGTTTGCAATAAGCTCCTGAGCATTTCCGTTCCACACATCCGTTCCGTGAGAAAGTCCTGAGATCTTAACAAGACCCGAAAATGACTTAGGCTGTGTTTCCACAAGCATACCTATAACGAAGTTTGTACCAAATTCAGGCAGTCCCAGAGAACCTGTAGGACAGCCGTTTATATCCTCAGATGTTATACCCAGAGCCTCTGGACTTGTGAAAAGGGACATTGTTTTCTGGTCGTTCATAGGCACATCAAGAGGGTCAAAACCCGTTATATCCTTAAACATTCTAAGTATTGTAGGCACATCATGACCCAGCATATCAAGTTTTAAAAGACAGCTGTCAATTTTATGATAGTCAAAATGAGTAGTTGTAACCCCTGAATCTGCCTTATTGGCAGGATGCTGAACAGGGCAAAATTCATATATTTCAGTATAATCAGGCACAACTACAAGTCCTCCCGGGTGCTGTCCCGTAGATCTCTTGACACCTACACATCCCTGTACAAGCCATCTCTTCTTTGCACCTTTCATTGTTATGCCCTTCTGCTCGCAGTACTTAAGCACATATCCGAAAACTGTCTTATCCTGAAGAGTAGCTATGGTACCTGCCTTAAACACATGACCCTTTCCGAAAAGTTCTTCACAGTATTTATGCGCCCTTGTCTGGTCCTCACCCGAAAAGTTAAGGTCAATATCGGGCTCCTTGTCACCTTCAAATCCTAAGAAAGTTTCAAAAGGTATAGCCTGCCCGTCCTTATTCATTTCCGCACCGCAGTGAGGGCACTTCTTATCGGGAAGGTCAAAGCCTGAGTTACCTGCAACCTTCCTTACTTCCTCAGATGTAAAATCCGAATACTTGCAGTTTGGGCATACATAGTGAGGATCAAGAGGATTGACCTCTGTAATACCTGCCATTGTTGCTGCAAAAGAACTTCCTACGGAACCTCTTGAGCCTACAATATAACCGTGGGCATTTGAATCCCACACAAGCTTTTGGGCAATTATGTAAAGCACGGCATAACCGTTGCCTATGATAGACTCCAGCTCCCTGTTAAGTCTGTCCTCAATATTTTTAGGCAGAGGATCACCGTATATAGACTTTGCCTTTTCGGTAGTTATCCTTCTCAGCTCCTCATCGGAGCCTTCGATAACAGGAGGGCACTTTTTATTGGGCACGGCATATATATCATCATCTATCATATCAGCTATTTTATTTGTATTTGTAACAACTATTTCATATGCCTTTTCGGGACTTAAATACTTAAATTCATCAAGCATTTCATTTGTGGTTCTGTAATAGAGGGGAGCCTGATTTTCAACTTCTTCAAGCTTAAATCCCTCTCCTATCTGAACGATCCTTCTGAAATCAGCACATTCCGGGTCAATAAAGTGAACATCTCCTGTTGCAACAACAGGCTTACCATACTTGTCACCAAGCTCAATGATCCTCTTGTTGATATCAATAAGGTCATCCCAGTCCTTAACCGTCTTGCTGTTCTTTTTAGTGTTTCCTATCATGTACTGATTGTTGCCAAGAGGCTGCACCTCAAGATAATCATAGAAATCCACAATTTCCTTTAAGTCCTCTTCGTCCATATTGTTATACACTGCTTCATAAAGGTCGCCTGCCTCACAGGCAGAGCCTAATATAAAGTCTTTCCTGTACTTTATTATTTCTGATTTCGGGAAATGAGGACGGCCTCCTCTTGTACCGAAATACTTTGTATGAGCATCGGACACAAGCTTGTAAAGGGATTTTACACCTGCCTGATTTTTTGCAAAAATAATGATATGGTATCTTTTTCTTATTTTTGATTTATCTATATTTTGGGCTCCAAGCTCATTTAAGCTGTCAATGCTTGTTTCACCCATTTCCTTAAGCATATCAAGAAACTTTATAAAGCATTCAGCAGTAGCACCTGCATCGTCAACAGCTCTGTGGTGATTTTCAAGAGAAACTCCCAGTTCATCACAAATGGTATCCAGCTTGTAATTTCTAAGGTTTGGCATAAGAGTTTTGCCAAGCTCAACAGTATCAACTATTGTATTGTCAAGTACAATATTGTTTTCCCTTGCAAATCTTTTTACAAAGGCAGTATCAAAGCCTGCATTGTGTGCAACCATAACACTGTCCCCTATAAATTCTATAAATTCAGGAAGTATAGCATCCTCACCGGGATAATTTTCAACCATATCATCATAAATACCCGTAAGCTTTGATATTTTTTCGGAAATATGCTCACCGGGATTTACAAAAGTTGAATACCTGTCAACAATTTTACCCTTCTGTACCTTTACGGCACCTATTTCGATTATTTTATCTGTATTTGTATTCAATCCTGTTGTTTCAAGGTCGAATACAACATATGTATCATCAAGGCTTTGTCCTCTCGGTGACTTTACAACAGCACCTATGTCATTTACCATATAGCCTTCACAGCCATATAATATCTTTACTCCTGCCTTTTTACCTGCATTCATAGCATCAGGGAAAGCCTGTACAACCCCATGGTCTGTTATTGCAATAGCCTTGTGTCCCCACTTTGCAGCCCTGTTTATATACTCTGCAGCAGTTGTGATACCATCCATCATACTCATATTGGTATGGAGATGAAGCTCGACTCTCTTTTCTTCCGCATCATCTGTTTTCATTGGAGGTGCCTCTGCAGAATTTATCATATTTATAATAAGGACCTGCTCATTATTTTCAAACTGATCATAGTCCAGATTTCCTCTTACTTTTGCATAGCTGCCATTCTTAAGAAGTCCCTTAAAGCTTTCCTTGTAGTCCTCGGGAGAACAGAAAAGTTTAAGAGGAACACAGTCAGTACCGTCATAAATATCGGTCTTTACTATATATCCGCCTTTTCTTGTTTCCGTGATTTCAGCCTCAGAGTATATCTGTCCCTGTATGGTCACATCGCCGTTTCTGCTGCATGCTTCCTTTATAGTAATAACTTCTTCCGTTATTTCATCTGTTTTAGGATTTCCTCTTGCCACTCTCTTTTTAAACTTTTTATCCTGAACAATGGGTGTGGCAGGCTTAGGTGCAGACACAGTTTCAAGGCTTATAACATCCATATAAGCCTTTGCTCTTTCTTCTTTTATTTTATTGTATTTTTCTTTTTCTTCTTCATTTAAAGGCTTGTCGGCAAACCTGACCTTGTAATCTATTTTAAGCCTTTCCTTTAGAGCCTTTTCTATTATATGGTCAATGCCCAGTATTTCAAATGTTCTGTATGTATTGTTTTCAACATCAATAACAAGGCTGTTACCTTCTGTATGCCATTTTGCCCTGTTAAAAACAGAAGAGCAGCATATACTCTTCTTTTTAACTATTTCAGAAAGCTTGCCCCAGTATTTTTCGATTTTTTCTTCAACGGACAAATTTTCCATAGGATAGCATATTGAAGCATTTACATCACTAACACCGGGAAATGACTCAATAATATCTTTTTTAAGATCTTCAAGGCAGCTTTCATCAACAAATCTGTCACTTTCCAGAGCCACATCCATTGTCTTTGTCTGAAACCATACCTTAACATTTGAAACAACGGCATTTTTTAAATTACTCTTTACATTTGCAGAAAGACGTATTCTTCCGAACACATCCTCAAACAAAGGATTTTCCATTTAAATTCACCTGACTTAAAGCTTTTCGATTTCCTCCATAAGTGCATCAAGAAGTTCATTTTCAGGAAGCTTTTTTAATATTTCTCCCTTTTTGAATATAAGTCCGTAGCCATTGCCCCCTGCAATACCGATATCAGCCTCTCTTGCTTCACCGGGACCGTTTACGGCACAGCCCATAACAGCTACCTTAATATCCTTATTTATGTTTCTGCACTTTTCTTCCACTCTCTTTGCAAGACCTATAAGGTCGATACATGTTCTTCCGCATGTAGGGCAGGATACAAATTCCACGCCGAATTTTCTCAGCCCCATATCCTTTAATATAGCCTTTGCAACCCTTACTTCCTCCAGAGGATCCCCTGTAAGAGATACCCTTATGGTATCACCTATACCCATAGCAAGTATAGCACCTATACCCGCAGCTGACTTTATGGTGCCGGACCATTCTGTTCCCGATTCGGTTATTCCCACATGGAGAGGATAATCAACTTCTTCTGACAACAGGCTGTATGTTTTAAGAGAAAAAGGAACACTTGATGCCTTTATTGATATAACTATATCTCTGAAATCCAGTTTTTCAAGTATTCTCACGTGCCTCATCGCACTTTCAACAAGACCTTCGGGAGTAACTTTCCCGTATTTTTCAAGAATATCCTTTTCAAGTGAGCCTGAATTCACACCAATTCTTATAGGTATGTTTTTAGCCTTTGCAGCCTCAACAACAGCCTTTACTCTGTCCTCGCCGCCAATGTTTCCCGGGTTTATTCTCAGCTTGTCAACGCCGTTTTCAATCGCCTTAAGAGCAAGTCTGTAATCAAAGTGAATGTCCGCAACAAGAGGAATGTGTATCTGTTTTTTAATTTCGGATATGGCCTCTGCCGCAGCCATATCGGGCACGGCAACTCTTATTATTTCACAGCCCTCATTTTCAAGCGCAAGTATCTGCTTTACAGTCGCCTCCACATCTGAAGTTTTTGTGTTGCACATTGACTGTATTGCAACAGGATTGTCGCCTCCTATAAGTACATCACCTATTTTAACAACTCTTGTCTTTTTTCTCTTAATGAAATCCATTGTTTTTCTCCTTTACAACAGCTTAAGTACATCGTTAAACGCTATATAAATACCCAGTGCCATCAACAGCACAAAACCGATAAAATGAATAAAACCTTCAATATTGGGCGGCACTCTTCTTCTTGAAATAAGCTCAACAAATGCGACAACTATTCTTCCACCGTCAAGAGCAGGCAGAGGGAATAAGTTTAGTACACCTAAATTGGCACTTAAAAGCACGGTAAGCTCCAGCATAGAAATTACAACCTGACCCATACCGAATTCAACAGCCTGAGTATACACTTCGCCCACAGCAGAAGTTACTCCTATGGGTCCGGACAGTTCCGTAACTGCAATTTTTGAAGTAATAAGCCTTACAAAGCTTATTACCGTTATTTTTATAATAGATATAACAGACCAGAAACCTGATACAAAATATTCCCACAGTTCTCCCTTTACAAGAGTATTATCCTCATTAAGGTTTAAAACATCAAAATAAGGCGCCTTTATGGCAGTACCAACGCCGTAAATATATCTTCCCTCTTTTTCATAGGAAGTTATAGTCATTTCGATTTTTTCACCGTTTCTCTTTACAACAATATTGTCCGGTGTGGTTCCGCCGTTCCTGTAAAAGTCGATATCCTGTCTGATGTGAGTGCTGTGACCGTTTACTTCAACTATTTTGTCTCCTACTTCAATTCCTGCCTCCTGTGCAGGTGAATTATCATATACATATGTTACCGTATTTGTAGTAATATAGGTACATAATCCAATACCAACCATAATTATAAGAGCAAGTAGAAAGTTCATAAAAGGTCCCGCAAAACAAATAAGAATTTTCTGCAGGGGAGTTGCATCATTAAGGGATATAACATCGGTCCTTCCCTCAACTTCATCCTCCATACGGCAGAATCCTCCAAGGGGAAGAATTCTTATATTGTATTCCGTATCTCCCTTTTTAAAGCCCCAGATTTTGGGACCCATGCCTACAGCAAACTCCGTCACAAGGACCTTGCACTTCTTGGCAACGACCATATGCCCTGCCTCGTGTATTACCACTATAACAGTAAAGATCAATAAAGTTATTATAACAGATATTAAAGACAACTACTTCACCTCTAAAGATTTTGTAAATTCTCTTGCCCACTTGTCAGCTTCAAGGACGTCGTCAAGAGTATAGTTATACTTAACATTATATGCATTCATTGCCGTTTCTATTAATTTCGGAATATCGGTAAATGAAATTTCTCTGTCTATAAACCTTGCCACGGCAATTTCATTTGCACCGTTTAAAACAGCAGGCATAGTTCCCCCTGTTTTAATTGCCCTGTAAGCAAGTCCCAGACATGGGAACTTATCGGTCTTCGGCTTTTCAAAAGTCAGATCACTGTGTTCAAAAAAGTTTATTTTAGGGAATGAATTATGCACCCTTTTAGGATAAGTAAGAGCGTACTGTATAGGCACCTTCATATTGGGAAGACCCAATTGTGCAATTACAGCTCCGTCCTCATATCCTACCATTGAATGTATAATACTCTGAGGGTGAACAAGTACTTCGATCTGTTCAAGGTCCACATCAAAAAGCCACTTCGCCTCAATTACTTCAAGTCCCTTATTCATAAGTGTAGCAGAATCTATGGTAATTTTCTTACCCATATTCCAGTTGGGGTGCTTTAAGGCATCATCAACTGTGACCTTTGACACATCATCCCATGTTCTAAAAGGACCTCCCGAAGCCGTAAGATATATCTTGTCTATTTTATTGCCCTCGTTTCCCTGAAGTGACTGAAAAATTGCAGAATGCTCGCTGTCAACAGGATACATTTTAACATTGTTTTCCTTTAAAAGCTTCATAACAAGCTCACCTGATGTTACAAGTGTTTCCTTGTTTGCAAGGGCAATGTTCTTTTTAGCTTTTATAGCCTCCACAGTAGGCACAAGACCAATATTTCCCACAACGGAATTTACAACAGTGTCTGCTCCATCAATTGTTGCAGCCTCTGTAAGACCTTCCATTCCCGTTGTCACTTTTATATCAGTATCGGCAATTCTCTTTTTAAGCTCCTCTGCCTTTTCATTGTTCATTACACACACAAGCTCGGGCTTAAATTCCCTTATCTGCTTTTCAAAGAGATCTATTCTTGTATTGGTAGTCATAGCCCTGACATTTATACCTCCGATATCCCTTATCACATCAAGGGTCTGGGTACCTATTGAACCTGTAGAGCCTAGTATTGAAATATTTTCCGTCAATTTAAACACCTCTTACGCCAGTATTAACATATAAACATATACCAGAGGCAGAGTAAAAAGAACAGAATCAAATCTGTCAAGTACACCGCCGTGTCCCGGCATAAACTTTCCGAAATCCTTTATACCTACATATCTTTTTATACTTGATGCTGCCAGATCTCCTATCTGAGCCAGCACAGAGCCAATAGCTCCCATTACCGCAAAATATATGATAAATTCGGAAGTCAGTGAAAACAGTCTGCTGCATACACCACCGTAAATTCCTGATATGATCATAGAAAATACAATACCGCCTATGGCACCCTCAACTGATTTTTTAGGGCTTAACTCGGGAGCAAGTTTATGCTTTCCGAATTTTGAACCGATAAAATAAGCACCTGTATCACTTCCGAAAGCAAATATAAAGGGAAGCCATGCCAGCATAAGTGAAAAATCCCTTATATAACATATAAGGCTAAGCATAAGCCCTACATAAAAGAAACCGAAAACCGTTACTGCTCCGTCAATTACATTTGTTGTTTTATTCAGCACAACCATCATAAACAATATAAGCATTATAAAAAGACATGCAATAATTCTCATATCAGAAAGAGGAATACTTTCCGCAAGAAGACTATTGATGTAAACACACTCAAGAAGAAAGCCTGCAAAATGCACAAGCTTAATCCTTCCGGAAACAGCTTTGTAAAGTTCATACATACCAATAAGAGAGATCACAAGAACAGCCAGATATAAAGGCAGTCCTCCGTATGCAACCAAAAATATTAAAAGCGGTATCCCTATCAATGATGATATAATTCTTACTGCCATTATTTCATCGCCTCATTTCTGCCGCCGAATCTTCTGTCCCTGCCCTGATAGCTGCTTATAGCCTCCTTAAGGTCATCAATAGTAAAATCCGGCCATAATTTATCTGTAATGTAATATTCTGAATAAGCACTCTGCCACATAAGGAAATTACTTGTCCTCAGTTCACCGCTTGTTCTTATAATAAGCTCAGGATCGGGAGTTCCCCCGCTGTCAAGATGGTCTGATATAAGCTCCTCTGTAATATCTTCGGGAGCAAGCTTACCCTCTTTTACCTCCTGTGCTATTTTCTGCACAGCTCTTTTTATTTCATCTCTTCCGCCGTAATTCATAGCTATTGTAAGATGAATTCCTGTCTTATCCTTTGATGCCTCCTTAAGCTTTGCAATATCCTCTTGCAAATCAGGTGCAAGCTTAGAAAGGTCGCCTATTGAATCAACTCTGAAATCACTGTTTGCATAATCTCTGAAATACTTGTTTATATATTCTCTCAATATTCCCATTATACCCTTGACTTCATCCTCGGCTCTTGACCAGTTTTCTGTAGAAAAAGCATATACGGTTATATGCTCAATGCCCATTCCTCTTGCATCGTTTAAGAGCTTGTCAAGAGTTTTTGCACCCTGTCTGTGTCCCAGAACTCTTGGCAGCATTTTCTTTTTAGCCCATCTTCCGTTTCCGTCCATTATTATACCAATGTGCTTAGGTACTTCTTTTGTAGCCATAGTACACCTCTTTCCCATATATAAATAAGGCTGTCACAAATGCAATAAACACTCAGACAGCCTGATTTTAAATTAAAATGGTTCAATAATTCCTGATGTCATTTATTAATTAAACCCTTTCACCAAACTACACCAATTTACAATGAACCGATTAAGATTAAATTGACATAACCTCTTTACTCTTAGCTTCAACAGCCTTATCAACAGTTTCGATATTCTTATCGGTTATTTTCTGTATTTCCTTTTCAAGGTCTTTCTTTTCATCTTCAGTAATATCGCCGTTTTTCTCAAGTTTCTTAGCTGTATCCATAGCATCTCTTCTTATGTTTCTTATGGCAACCTTACAATCCTCACCAAGCTTTTTAACGTCCTTTGTAAGAGCCTTTCTTCTTTCCTCATCAAGCTCAGGGAAAACAAGTCTTATGACCTTTCCGTCACTGTTAGGATTGATTCCGATATCAGCAGCATTAATACCTCTTTCAATAGCCTTTATAGTGCTTGCATCAAAAGGCTGAACACATATTACTCTTGCCTCAGGTACTGAAATATTAGCAACCTGATTAAGAGGCATTTCCATACCGTAAGCCTCAACCATAACCTTGTCAAGTACATGAGTATTAGCTCTTCCCGCTCTTATACCCAAAAGCTCATTTTTTAAATTGTTTACGGACTTCTCCATCTTTTCTTCAAAAACTTTAGTATGCTCAGACATAATATACCTCCGAATTTTATTTATATTTTTAATTTTACACCGTAACAACAGTGCCTATTTTTTCTCCCTTTGCAGCTTTTACAATTCCGCCCTCTTCTGCAAGACCGAATATTACAACAGGAATCTTATTTTCATAGCAAAGGTTAGCAGCCGCAATATCTATAACCTTTAAATTCTTTTCCACTATATCCTTACAAGGTATTTCATCAAATTTCTTTGCATCGGGATTAGTGGCAGGGTCACTGTCATATACGCCGTCAATAGCCTTTGCAAATAAAATTGCATCAGCTTCAAGTTCACATGCCCTTAAGGCAGTAACTGTATCAGTTGAGAAGAAAGGATGACCGATACCTGCGGCAAAAATTATAACCTTTCCCTCTTCAAGATACTTATTTGCCAGATCTTTAGAAAACTCTTCTGTCACAGTTCCTATTTTGATAGGTGTCATAACTACTGCTTCAACACCCTTCTGTCTGAAACAGTCAGCAACATAAATAGCATTCATAACTGTAGCAAGCATACCTATCTGATCAGCCTTTACTCTGTCCATATCAGGATTTGCACTTCTGCCTCTCCAGAAGTTGCCGCCGCCTACAACAAGAGTTGTCTTTGTTCCCATTTCAATGATCTTTTTGATCTGATCGATAATTGAAAAAATTGTGTTATTGTCAAAGCTTTTGCCTGTATCTCCCCCGAGAGCTTCACCGCTTAGCTTTAGTACTACTTTGTTATACATCATCCCGCACTCCTTCCATTTCAACAAAATAATTGTAACATATATTTGACCTTTTGGCTATACTATTTTATCAAATTTTGAAAATTTTTTTACACTTTCAAATTTCGGCAAAGTCATATTGTAATCTCGAAATATAGTAAAAAACGGCACAGATTTTACACTGTGCCGTTAATAATATTTTAACTCTTAGTTATTTAAACTGCTTATTATCATTTCAGCAAATTCATTAATTTCTTCATACTGACTTTCATCCATAGCAGATTTCACCGAAAATATCTTTTCAATAACTCGCATATTTTTCATTTCGTTTATTTTATTTACAATGAATTTTCCTGCTGTCACAGCCCATGTACCGTTATCCATTACTGCTATATCTCTGTTCTGAAGATTTAAAGCCTTTATATCGGCAATGAAATTTTCCATTATAGGATATACACCTCCATTATATGTAGGTGAAGCAAGAACAATATTGCTGTATTTAAAGCTCTCAGAAACAAGCTGTGATACATGAGTGTTTGAAACATCATATACCCTTATATTCTTAATACCTTTCTCTGCAAGAATATTAGCGAGCACATTAGCCATATTTTCAGTATTTCCGTACATAGAAGCATAAGCAATTACAACGCCCTTTTCTTCAGGTTCATATTTGCTCCATTTATCGTACTTTTCAATAATATATCCTAAATTTTCTCTCCATATAGGACCGTGAAGAGGACATATCATCTTTATATCAAGATTTGCTGCCTTTTTAAGTACAGTCTGGACCTGAGCTCCGTATTTTCCTACTATATTTGTGTAGTATCTTCTTGCATCGTCAAGCCAGTCTCTGTCAAAATCCACTTCATCGGCAAATATTGTACCGTCAAGAGCTCCAAATGTACCAAAGGCATCTGCAGAGAAAAGAGTACCTGTTACATCATCAAATGTAACCATTGTCTCAGGCCAGTGCACCATTGGTGCCATTACAAAGTTAAGATTATGTCTTCCTGTATTGAAAGTATCGCCTTCCTTAACAACAACAGGATCATATTTCATATCTCCGAAGAACTGATCAATCATCTGAAAAGTCTTTGCATTGCCTATAACTTTAACATCAGGATATCTTAAAATAATATCACCTATTACCGCACAATGGTCAGGCTCCATATGATTAACCACAATATAATCAAGTTTTCTGCCCTTAAGAACATGAGTTATATTTTCAATAAACTGTCTGCTTATTGAATGATCAACAGTATCCAGAAGCACAGTCTTTTCATCCATGATCAAATATGAATTATATGACACACCTCTCGGAACAGGAAAAATATTTTCAAATAAGCTGATTCTTCTGTCGCTTCCGCCAACCCAATATATATCATCCGAAACTCTTCTTACACAATACATCTCTATTCTTCCTTTCTTTTGTGATAATAATTATCCCTCAGTCCCTTATTTTACTATTACAAATCTTCTTTGTCAATATGTTGTTAAAAAATATACAAAAATTTTAAATTCCAGTTTAACGCACTGACACTTGCAGGTAACTAAAAGCCTCCCTTGCCTAAAGGGAGGTGGCTGTGCCATAGGTACAGACGGAGGGATTCCCTTAACTTCCTGTTTATCCCTCAAATTTTTCTTAAATTAATAATACAGCAGCCCCAACAGCCACCGTCACAAAAGCCGTACAATACATAAGCCTGTTAGCTCTCACAATATCAAAAACCTCGATTTTTCTTCCCCTGTCACCTATGACAGGCTTAACATAAAGCTTTCCGAAATAATAAGCATTTCCCGCAAGCTCCACATTAAGGGCTCCCGCACATACGGCCTCTGTCTGTGCTGAATTTGGACTTTTATGTTTATATCTGTCCCTTTTAAAAATTCTCAGGGCATTTTTATAGTCAAGCCTTAAAATAAAGGCAGACACTATCATAAAAACAGCGGAAATTCTTGCAGGTATAAAATTCACAATATCATCAAGCCTTGCCGCAGCTGTACCTAAATAACAGTACTTGTCATTCCTGTAACCTATCATTGAATCCATTGTATTTACAGCCTTATAAAAAAATCCTCCCAAAACACCAAAACACATTATAAACAAAAGGGGTGCAATAACACCGTCGGAAGTGTTTTCAGCCACAGTTTCAACTGCCGCCTTTGTGATCCCCTCTTCATCAAGGCTTTTCGTGTCTCTGCCCACTATCATAGACACAGCCTGCCTTGCTCCTTCAATGTCGCCCTTTTCAAGAGCATAATACACCTTCATGCTTTCATTTTTAAGAGACTTTGCCGCAAGGAGCTGATAACACATTATACACTCAATAGCTGTCTTTAAATAAAAATTTATTCTTCCTGCAGCATATAAAATAATAAAAGGAACACCCACGGAAAACAGCAAAACCGCAATAACTATCAAGGTTCCTGCGATTCGCTTTTTTAATACGTCCTTTTCCCTTTCCTCACTTATGTTAAGAAGCTTTACAAATACCCTTTCACAGACTTCAATACACTTCCCAATAGCTCTTACAGGGTGATAAAGCCAATGGGGATCCCCAAATATCATATCCAGCACAAAGCCTGCAATTACAACAGCGATTCTTTCAGACATACTTTTAAATTTCCCTTACATTTTTAATTATCATATTTTCGTTTATTTCAACTTCCCCTTCAAACCCTCTTCCGTTTTTTGCCATCCAGTTGTAATAATCCTTATGAGGCACAGCATATTTATCAAGTATAGCCATAATTGTACCCCCGTGAATAACAAAGGCAATATCCTCTCTTTCATTTCTCACTATTTTTTCAAAAGCATCACAGCATCTTTTCTGGAATGTTTCCAGATCCTCTCCCCCGGGGAAAGGACTTCTTCCGCCCGTTTCAATAAATTTCTTATACTCAGGTCTGTCTTTTAATTCCTCATGATTGAGATTTTCAAACTCCCCGAAGTTACACTCCCTTAAATCATCACATATTTCATATTCCCTGCCGGGATAAATTATTTCAGCCGTTTCTCTGGTTCTTTTTAAGGGACTTACATATAATTTTTCTGCCAAAGGAGCCACGATACCTTTAAGCAATTCCGCCCCCTCTCTTGTCAGACTTTCATCAGTCACGCCCGCATATCTTTTTTCTCTGTTGCCCTGTGTTTCACCATGTCTTATTAAATATACTTTCATTTTATCTTCACTCCCATTCCGCATATAACTCTTATTACCCTTTCTGCCCTTTCAGCCAGAAAACAGTTAAGCCTGCCGTTTTTTTCTCTGTATTCTCTTTCAAAAGCATCCACAGGCACGATTCCGCAGCCAAGCTCATCACTTGTTATAACAATTTTATCATTCTCACTTAAAAGCCTTTCAGCCTCTTTAAAAATATCCCTGCCCTCTTTTAACTGCTCTCTTACTCTCAAATGATAATCACCTATAATTTCATATTCATTTCCGAACTCTTTTGCAGCATATTCCTTTTTCCCCTGATATGCACCGCCTGTAACAAGTATCATAATATCAACCCTTTCAATATAACAACAGCAGCAAGAATACAAAGCTCACAAACCTGCAGAAAATACCCTGCTATATCTCCCGTGATTCCTCCGAAAAGCCTGTATGCCATATTCCTGTAATACAAAAAGCACAGCAAACCAATTAATGCACATATACTGCCCATAACAGGATTTAAATATATAAATCCACATATACACAATATAAGTTCCAAAATCATTATCCACTTTACATTCTTGTCTGCGGAGTTTGCGGAAGCTGCAGCCATTCCGTCTTTTCTTGCCTTTTTAAATGTAACAACGGAAATACCGCTTAATATTCTGGAATAAATATAAGAAACAGCAATAAATATGTATTCACTCTTTTCAATTTCACTGAAAAGCCCAAATACTGCTATCATATACACTATGCCATAAATAACCGCAAATGCTCCCGTATTGGGATCTTTTAATATTTTAAGTTTTTCCTCCATTGGCTTATAAGAGCTTTTCGCATCAACAGTATCCAGAAAACCATCCATATGTATTCCCCCGTTAATGACAACAGGGAGCACAGCAAGCAATGCAGCCTTAAGTATATTTCTGAATTTCAAAAATTCCATTGCATATAAAAGCAAATATCCGATCACACCTGTTACCGCCCCGACAAGGGGAAAGAAACAAAGGCTGTATTTCATACTTTTTTTATTCCATTCCACCCTTGGCACAGGAATTTTGGAATATGTAGAAAAAGCTATAATAATCGATTTAAACATTTCATTCACCTTTATTACCTTTCAGCCATACAGGTATACCGCAGACAACTTCCGCTGCTCCGTCTGCCTTTTCACATAACCTTCTGTTTGCATATCCCAGAGCCTTTAAATATTTCCTGCTTTCATCATCACAGCATATATCGGAAAAAACTTCATTTGTCACAACAACAACTGCACCGGCATCTTTTTCAGCCTTTAGTATACCTTTTACAACTGTACTTTCTGCCATATTGCATATATCTCCGCTGCCCTTTATTCTTCCCTTATCGGAATACATTTCATTTGCAATTAAATTGGACATACACTCAATAAGCACAACATCACTTTCACTGAATTCAAGTTTTTCAATACCACAAAAACATTCAATAGTGTCAAATCCCTTTTCACTTCTCATATTCCTGTGTCTTTCTATTCTTTTAATACACTCGTCATCATAGGGGATCATAGTTGCAACATAGTAAAGCTTTCCTTTTTGAAATTTATTTTTGTATATATCCGCAGCTACACTCTCGGCAAACTCAGATTTACCACTGCCGCTTCCTCCCGTTATAACATAAAGCATATTCCCACCTCTAAAAGTTATATTTACCTTACCCCTGCCATAATACATTCTTCAAAAACATCTTTACTCCTATAAATTCCTATTTAATGCACCAACAATCTGACAATCCACCACCTGTAGGGGCGAGCATTGCTCGCCCGCAATCAGCCTCCTTTAAAAAGGAGGGGGACCGCGTCAGCGGTGGAGGATTTTCACTCCTCA
>CAJFNV010000019.1 GCA_904395805.1 Candidatus Gallispira edinburgensis
GAGCCTGCCATACAAAAAGCTAATTTAAGCCTCCCTTTCAAGGGAGGGGGACCGGCTTTGCTGGTGGAGGGTTTTCTGTTAAATTCCAATTTACCGCACTAACAAATAAATTAATTTCTAACTTACTTCAACTCCTAACTCTTTTTAGCTCCCAACTCCTCATTCCTCACTCCTCACTCCCCTTCAATGATGATGCCCGCAGGAACAATTATGTCCATGATGATGCTCATGTCCGTGGTGATGGTCGTGACCGCAAGAACAATCGTGATCATGATGGTGATGGTGATGCTCATGTTCGTTTATTTCCTTTGCCGCCTCATCTGTTATCTGGAATATGTTTCCGTATGTCACAAGGCTTAAAGCTCTGTCATTTATACCGTCAAGAGCATAAGCACAGTATTCCCCAAGCTCATTCTTTGACATCGGACAAGGAAGGTTCTTTAAGAAATTCTGCTTTACAAGCTTTTTTTCTGAATTTGACATAGACTCAGTCACTCTGTTTATATAGTCTGTAAGTTCCTTTGTCATTTCATTTATTTCCTTATTTTCATTTCTTGAAAGCATAATGTGTTCATCAAGCTCACTGTAAAACATTTCGCTTATAGTGTTGTTAACATTTATAGCGATCTTTGTATCCTCTGAAAGTGCCTTATAATCTTCCTCTGTCATTGACTTTATCTTTTCTGAAAGTTCTTCTTCTATCGGTTTTGAAAGGTCAAAACGTTCCTCTATTTCATTTTCCGTTCTTTCAAAAATATCCTCAATAAAGGCCGTATCCTTTGTTGTGATTACATTTCTCAATGAATAATACAGATCCTTTAAAAGCATATCATCATTAAAGAGAAATTCCGTATCCACAGCAAACATTGAGAGTATCTGCAGATATACCGCATCATTGAAGTACACGTTTAAAAGAGCATATATATCCTGAATAGCATCAACATTTCCGTCTATATCGCTTAATGCCTCGGTAATACCCTCCTTGTCAAGCTCATCCATCGTTTCTGCAGTTGACTTAAGCTTTTCATACATAAGAGGTAAATCAGCCTTAAATTCTGCATCACAGTCAGCATAAAACATATCCTTTAATCTGTCTATACAGGCATTTGCAAATTCCTCAGGCATCCCCTCCGTAAGGAGTGATACACCTTTTGTAACATAGTCAGTGTAGCGTTCTCTTGTCATTCTGAGGGGAAGTACAGATATAAGCTCGCCCATTGCAAACTTGCTTTCAATATTATCGGGAAGAGTTTGAAGATAGCCTCTCACAGTGTCTGTAACGCCGCTGTTATTAAGAGGGATATTGTTATCAAAGTTTTTAATGTCATCCAGCTTATATGCCCTTAAAAGCTTTTCACCAAGCTGGTCATTAAATGATATATACTTGTTTAAATTTATGCCTTCCTCTGTTATCTCTTTTGTAAGTAAGCTTAACTCCTTTTCAAAGTCATCCCTGTCTGTGGTTTCAAGTACATTTTCAAGTCCGGCATAGGCTTTTTCAAGCTTGTCCTTTATTGCAAGTATTGAATCAGGGACCACATATTCCGTCTTTTGTGCAGGATTTTCCGAAAGGTCATATATTAAGTTCAAAAGTGTATCCTTGATCTTGTATTCCACAAGTTTAACTATATTTTTTTCTGTAGAAGGACTGTTCATTAATTTTTTCGCTCCTTTTTAATAAATATTACTTTTAAATATAACACATTTCTGTTAAAATAGGAATAGAATTTTAAAATAAATTTATTTGGAGATATGAATATGAGTAAAATAGCCTTTACGACCCTTGGCTGTAAGGTCAATTTATATGACAGCGAAGCAATGGCTGAGCTTTTTGCGGAAAAGGGATATGAAATTGCAGACTTTGATGAAGTGGCTGACATATATGTTATAAACACATGTACGGTCACAAATTTCGGGGACAAGAAATCCCGTCAGATGATAAGGAGAGCACGGCGCAGAAACCCGGATTCAATAATCGTGGCAACAGGGTGCTATGCACAGGTTTCCCCCGAAACCGTGGCAGGTATCGATGGTATCAATATTGTAATAGGTACAAAGGACAGATCAAAAGTTGTTGAAATCGTTGAAAATTACAGAGCAGAACAAGGTGTTCTCAATGCCGTAGGGGATATTAAGGGCGAAAAGGAATTTGAAAGGCTTAAGGTATCAAAACTTAAGGACAGAACAAGGGCATACATAAAAATACAGGAGGGCTGCAACAGATACTGTTCCTACTGTATAATCCCCTATGCAAGAGGTCCCGTAAGAAGCCGTAAGCCCGAGGATATAATGGACGAGGTAAAGGCACTTGCCCGAAACGGCTTTAAGGAAGTTGTGCTTACAGGTATTCATGTGGCAAGCTATGGCATTGATCTGGGCAACATTACCCTTGCGGATATTATAGAAATGGTCCATGAAGTGGACGGCATTGAAAGAATACGTTTCAGCTCCATGGAGCCAAGGGCAGTAAGCGATGAGTTTATTGAAAGAATGTCAAAGCTCCAAAAGGTATGCGAGCACTACCATCTGTCACTGCAAAGCGGAAGTGACACAACTCTTAAAAATATGAACAGGAAATATACTTCCGAAGAATATGCCGCTGCCTGTGAAAGATTGAGAAAAGCCTTTCCCCATGTGGCAATTACAACGGATATTATTGTAGGATTTCCTACTGAAACGGAAGAAAATTTCAAGGAAAGCTATGATTTTGCAAAAAAGGTAAAGTTAAGCAAGATACATGTTTTTCCCTACTCGCCTAAGGAAGGCACACCTGCCGCAAAAATGCGTCCCCAGGTGGCTCCCGAAGTAAAAAATGAAAGAAGTCACAAAATGCTTGAACTAAGCGACAAGCTCAACAGAGAGTTTATGTCAGCATATATAAATAAGCCTATGGAAGTACTTTTTGAAAGACTTGACAATGGTTACTATGAAGGACATACAAGAAATTATATTAAGGTGCTCTGCAAATCAGACAGAGATCTGACAAATCAGCTTGTTACAGTCAGACTTACGGATATTGCAGGAGAAGAAACAATGTACGGAGAATTAATACAGGGAGAGATTTAAAGTGAATTTAGACAGATTATATTACAGGGATGCTTACATGAAGGAGTTTACAGCAAAGGTCATAAGCTGTAATGAGGGCAAAAAAGGCTATGAAGTTATACTTGACAACACAGCCTTTTATCCCGAGGGCGGCGGACAGCCAAGTGATATGGGAACACTGGGAGATGCCAATGTTACATATGTAGCCGAAAAAGGCGATGATGTGATACATTACACAGACAAGCCTCTTGAAGCAGGCTCAGAAGTTAAAGGCATTATTGACTGGGAGAGAAGATTTGACCTTATGCAGCAACATTCCGCAGAGCACATTGTAAGCGGTATGTTCCATGAAAAATACGGCTACAACAATGTTGGCTTTCATATGGGGTCTGATATGATAACTCTTGACCTTGACGGGGAGCTTACATGGGAGCAGGTACAGGAAATAGAACTTAAGGCAAACAGATATGTATGGGCAAATGTGGAATGCAGAATATTTACTGCCTGCGGTGATGAACTTAAAAATCTTGAATACAGAAGCAAAAAGGAGCTTGAAGGTGAAGTAAGGCTTGTTGAATTCCCGGGAGCCGATTTATGTGCCTGCTGCGGTACTCATGTGAGATACAGCGGTGAGCTTGGCATAATAAAAATGTTTTCATGCCAGGCATACAAGGGCGGTGTCAGGATAGAAATGCTCTGCGGCAAAAGAGCCTTTGACCATATTACTGCTGTAATGGAGCAGAATAAGGAAATATCAAATTTACTTTCAGCAAAGGTAAAGGAAACGGCAAGGGCTGTCGACAGGCTTTTAAATGAAAACCATTCCTTAAAATCAACTGTTATAGAAATGCAGAACGAAAGACTTGAAAGTATTGTAAAGGAATACGCAGGAAGGGACAGCGTACTTTTGTGTGAAAAAGGTCTTGACCCAAACGGTGTAAGAAATCTTGCAAATATGCTTATGGAAAATGGCTGTACAGGCAAGATTGCAGTGTTTTCAGGCAATGATGAAGAAGGATATAAATACGCTGTCTGTGAAAAAGACGGGGACATAAGAGATTTTATAAATGAAATGAACAAAGTCCTTAACGGAAGGGGCGGCGGCAAACCCTTCTTTGCACAGGGCTCCCTTAATTCAAAATGGGAAGATATAGAAAAATTTTTTAAAGCGTAGGAGGTAAATATGAACAGAGGGAAAAATACAAAAGCAGCAGAAATTGCACTTGTTGTAATACTTATTGTTTTTCTTATACTTGTAGCTGTTACATATAAGAATTTAAGTATACTTTCAGAGGGTATGAATACCGCTCCTGCCGAACAGGCAGTTGAAACAACTACAGAAATACAGTAAACGGGGAGTAATAAATGGAACTTAAAAGAGCAAACACAAAAGAAGAAAGAGAAAATGTTAAAAAGCTGTATTTAACAGCTTTTCCAAAAGAAGAAAGAAAGCCCTTTGACCTTATAATAGAAAAGCAGGCAGAGGGGGGAGCTGACATTTTTTATTTGGAAGATAACGGTGAGTTCTCAGGACTGGCAATACCTGCTATGGATAAAGATATTGTTCTCCTTGTTTTCTTTGCAATTGCAGACGGTAAAAGGGGCGGAGGCTGCGGCTCAAAGGCTCTGCAGATGATAATGGAAAAGTATAAGGGAAAGAGATTTATACTTGAAATAGAGGATACCACAGCTGATGCTGAAAACAAGGAACAGCGAATTCGTCGCAAAAACTTTTATATAAAAAACGGTCTTATAGATACCGGATTTATGATAAATATTATGGGTGTTGATATGGAGGTACTTGGTAACACTACCGACATAACATTTGAAGAACACCGGCATGTATATGAAAATGCCTTTGGCAGAGAGATTTCAGAAAAAATCAGGAGAGTTGAATAGAATATAGAAGGTGATTTAATGAAAAAAATACTTGTTGTAGTAGATATGCAGAATGACTTTATTAACGGCTCATTGGGAAGCGATGAAGCGCAGAATGTTGTTGATGCTGTTTCCGAAAAAATAAAGGAATATGACGTTAAAAATATATATGTTACAAGAGATACACATACAGAGGATTATTTAAACACAAATGAAGGCAGACATCTGCCCGTTATCCACTGTATAAAGAACAGCAAGGGCTGGCAGCTTAATGAAAAAATAGAAACAGCCACAGAAGGTGCCGTTGTTATAGATAAAACAACATTTGCATCTGTGGAACTTGCCCACTTACTTAAGGCAGAAAATAACAAGGAAGCCCTTGAAATAGAGCTTGTAGGTCTTTGTACGGACATTTGTGTAATAAGCAATGCCCTGCTTTTAAAAGCCTTTATGCCCGAAGTAAGTATAAAGGTCGACAGCAGCTGCTGTGCCGGAGTTACTCCCGACAGCCACAGAATGGCTCTTGAAACAATGAAAATGTGTCAGATCGATGTGATTTAATATAAAAAATTTAAGGGACTGTTTGCAGTCCCTTAAATTTTTCAGATATCCAAAAATCCACTTTCCTTAACAAGCTCACTTACCTTTTCAAGGAAAGCCCTCTTGTCATTTTCAAGCCCCGTTACAATATCTTCTTTATTATCCGAAATATTTATTTCTTCCACTTTTTCGGATATTATTTCTCTCATAGTGTCTATTGAATATGTGCCGTCCTCTCTGCTTTCAAGGTTATAATAAATTACATCGTCATATTCATTTACAAAAACAACAATATAGGAGCTTATGCCTTCCCCTTCTTCATCAGCCAGAGAAAACAATATTACATTTACATTGTCATTATATTCGGTACAAGAGAAATCCATAATATCATTTAACTGCATATGCAGTCCTCCTCCCGATTTAAATGAATATGTCTTTGTAAATTCCTTTGTATGGCGGTCAACTATACTGTTCCACAGATTTTCTATCATACTTTTAATAGTTTTTTTATTGCTTGTGCCCACATCGTTGTATAAGCTGTATTCAATCACCTTATCTCTGTCCCATACATCGAACAATTCTCTCGCTCCGATTAAAAGTAAAACTCTCTCACAGTCTTTCCTTGCCTTTAGGTGATATTCCTTTATTCCCGGATCACTTAACATGGTTTCGTCTATAGGCTCAGGCTTATCATCCCTTGACATAAAATACTCTATCCACTTTTCCTCTGTCACCGTTTCAGTTGTTTCTTCGGTGACTTCCTCAGTGGTCGTTTCCGTAGTTTCTTCCGTTGTAATTTCAGTCGTTATTTCTGTTGTGACTTCATCCGACTTTGTTATTATTACATTTTTATTCACACTGTCCCACTCAACTTCACAATCAAGGCTTTCAGCCACAGCCCTTGCAGGGACCATTGTTCTGCCATCTATAATAAGAGGCGGAACATCAAGCTCCTTTTCCTCATTGCTGACTTTAAATATTTTATTGTCTATCTGCATATCGATTGACACATCACCCTTCTGTGCCTTTATGCTCTTGCTGCTGCCATCCCATTCTACATTTGCACCTAAAGCCTCAAATATTGCTCTTAAGGGCACCATTGTCCTCCCCTCAATTATCTGAGCAGGTGTATCTGTTTCAAGCTCCTCTCCGTCTACGGTTATGCTTATATCCTCACTTCCGTAGCACACCGATGCCATCAACATGCCAATAAACACAGTCAAACAAGCAACTTTCTTTTTCATAATACCATCCTCCTTTGTTTTTCAATTGTCTGAATTCAAATAGTTATAATTTATTATAACAGTATTCAAAAATATTTGCAAGCAAAAAAGACTCAAACCTTAACGGAATGAGTCTTTCCTTTTAAATACATATTATTGAGTCTGGGCAATTTTTAGTGTGGTTCATTTTATTCTCTATGTTTCAGGCTCCCTTGTAAGGGAGCTGTCAAGCCATTAAGGCTTGACTGAGGGTTTTCCCTTAAACCACACTATCGTGCAAAGAACCAATACATATTATTGATTAATTCTGCTGCATTTCCTCATACTCATCAAGAGTGATCATATCATCAAAGCCCTTTCCTGCAGGGATCATAGGAAATACCTTTTCATCCCTGTCAATTTCACACACAATAAGAGCAGGCTTTCCGCAGGCAATAGCAGCCTTTATTGCATCGTCAACCTCTTCAGGCTTGGTTACACTGAATGTAGCAGCCTTGTAAGCCTCTCCAAGCTTAATAAAGTCAGTAGCCTTGTCAAGATTAGTCTGTGAATATCTTGCGTCATAGAAGAGATCCTGCCACTGTCTTACCATACCCAGAACATGATTGTTAATAACAATTTCAATAATAGGTATATCATTTGCAACAGCAGTAGCCATTTCAATATGGTTCATATAGAAACAGCCGTCACCTGCAATATTAAATACTACCTTGTCAGGCTGTCCTACCTTTGCACCGATAGCGGCACCAAGACCATATCCCATTGTACCAAGACCACCTGATGTAAGGAAATGTCTCGGATACTTGTTTTCTATGAACTGGCAGGCCCACATCTGATGCTGACCGACCTCTGTTACTATAATTTCTTCGCCCTTGCATATAGCATTTATTCTTTCCATTATGTACTGAGGCTTTAATGTACCGTCATGTTCGTATTTAAGAGGGTATTCCTCCTTGTACTTCTTTACCTGTTCCATCCATTCCCTATGCTCGGTCTTTTCAAGTCTTTCGTTAAGGCGCTTTACTATTTCATCAACATCCCCTATTACAGACTGTGTTGTAATAATATTTTTGTTTATCTCGGCAGGGTCGATATCAATGTGGAGAACCTTCGCATTAGGTGCAAAAGTTTTGAAGTTTGTAGCAACTCTGTCGCTGAATCTTGCCCCCATAGCAATAAACAGGTCACACTCATTAGCAAGAAGATTGGAAGTCTTTGTACCGTGCATACCGATCATGCCTGTATAGTTAGGATGATCAGATGGAATAACACCAAGACCCATAGCAGAGCTTGAAACAGGAATATCAAGCTTTTCAACAAACTTAATTATATCCTCGGATGCTTCTGAATTTATACAGCCGCCGCCGCAGTAAAGGAAAGGTTTCTTTGCTTCTTTTATAAGCTGGATCGCACCCTCCAGATCTTCTTTTGTTATAGTCTTTACCCTTTTTTCTATCTTATATGGTTCTGCAGGAGTGTATTCACACATTGCCGCAGTAACATCCTTAGTTATATCAATAAGCACAGGACCGGGACGTCCCCTTCTTGCAATGTAAAAAGCCTTTCTCACTGTTTCCGCAAGCTTTGTAACATCCTTTACAATAAAGTTGTGCTTTGTAATAGGCATTGTAATTCCTGTAATATCGACCTCCTGGAAACTGTCCTTTCCAAGATATTCAAGGCCAACATTACCTGTAATGGCAACCATAGGGATACTGTCCATATAAGCAGTAGCAATACCTGTAACAAGATTACATGCACCGGGACCGCTTGTAGCAAGACAAACTCCCACCTTGCCTGTTGCACGGGCATAGCCGTCGGCAGCATGTGCAGCACCCTGCTCATGAGATGTAAGGTAATGCTTTATTTCATTCTGATGCTTGTAAAGGGCATCATAAATATTTAAAACTGCACCTCCGGGATAACCGAATATAGTATCAACGCCCTGTTCCTTAAGGCATTCAACCAAAATTTCAGAACCGTTTAACAACATATATTTTCCCCCTTTTCATTAACTTAAAACCGCACCCTTGTCAGCAGAGCTTACAAGCTTGGCATATCTTGCAAGATATCCTGTCTTTATCTTAGGCTCAGGAATAACCCAGCTCTTTCTTCTTTCGGCAAGCTCTTCATCACTGACCTTTACATTAATTTTACCTGCATTAATGTCAATTTCAATAATATCGCCCTCTCTTACAAGGCCGATATTTCCTCCTGCTGCAGCCTCAGGAGAAACGTGACCTATACTTGCACCTCTTGAAGCACCGCTGAAACGGCCGTCAGTTATAAGTGCAACATCCTTGTCAAGCTTCATACCGGCAAGAGCTGATGTAGGTGAAAGCATTTCTCTCATACCGGGGCCGCCCTTAGGTCCTTCATATACGATGACAACAACGTCACCCTTAACTATCTTTCCGCCGAAAATAGCGGCAATTGCTTCTTCCTCTGAATTAAATACCCTTGCAGGACCTGTGTGCTTTAACATTTCAGGTGCAACTGCACTTCTCTTAACAACACAGCCGTCAGGAGCAATATTGCCTCTTAACACTGCAATACCACCTGTTGCTGAATATGGATTGTCAACAGTTCTTATAATATTTCCGTCAGCACCTGTCTTGTCTGCAATATTTTCACCTACAGTCTTTAATGTAACAGTAGGATTGTCAAGTTCTATAAGTCCAAGTTTGCTTATTTCCTTCATTACGGCAGGGATACCGCCTACTTCGTTTAATTCCTCTATGTAGTTAGGACCTGCAGGAGCAAGGTGGCAAAGATTAGGAGTCTTTGAACTTATTTCATTAGCCATATCAAGATTAAGCTCAACACCTGCCTCATGAGCAATTGCAGGAAGGTGAAGCATAGAGTTTGTGGAACAGCCTAAAGCCATATCCATAGTAAGAGCATTTCTGAATGCCTTTTCATTCATAATATCTCTTGGCTTAATATCCTTTTCAACAAGCTTCATTATCTGCATACCTGCATGCTTAGCAAGACCTATTCTGTCACCGTATACAGCAGGGATAGTACCGTTGCCGGGTAAAGCCATACCTATAACTTCTGACAGACAGTTCATTGAATTTGCTGTGTACATACCTGAGCATGAACCACAGCTAGGGCATGACTTGTTTTCAAATTCCTTTAACTCAGCATCATCTATCATGCCTGCCTCATAAGCACCAACTGCCTCAAAAGTCTTTGAAAGTGAAAGCTTTTCGCAGCCCTTTTTACCTGCAAGCATAGGACCCCCTGAGCATACAATAGCAGGAATGTTAAGTCTTGCAGCAGCCATAAGCATACCGGGAACGATCTTATCACAGTTAGGGATAAGCACAAGTCCGTCAAAGCCGTGAGCTGTTGCCTGACACTCAATAGAATCTGCAATTAATTCTCTTGTTGGGAGAGAATAGTGCATACCTATATGACCCATAGCAATACCGTCACAAACACCTATAGCAGGCACTTCGATAGGAGTACCCCCTGCCGCAAGTATACCTGCCTTAACAGCCTTTGCAATGTTGTCAAGGTGAATATGTCCGGGTATTACTTCACTCTGTGCATTTACAACACCTATAAGAGGTCTTGAAAGTTCTTCATCTGTATAGCCCATTGCCTTGAACAATGAACGGTGAGGTGTCTTGTCAGGACCTTTTTTAACTCTGTCACTTATCATTTTTCTTCCTCCTTATTATATCAGTTAGCCGCATAATATTTCCATACATTTATATGTAACTTTATATCGCATAAGGGTGGGTCACCCCACCCTTAATTCTATAATTACAGATTTTCAATAATAAGCTTACCCATTTCCTTACATCCAACCTGCTTCATGCCTTCGCTCATAATGTCACCTGTTCTGTAACCCTGGTCAAGTACCTTAGTTACAGCATCCTCAATACACTTAGCTTCTTCAAGAAGACCAAAGCTGTACTTTAACATCATAGCGCCTGAAAGAATTGTAGCAATAGGGTTAGCAATATCCTTGCCTGCAATATCAGGAGCAGAGCCGTGAACAGGCTCATACATACCGAGAGAGCCTTCACCTAAGCTTGCGGAAGGAAGCATACCGATTGAACCTGTCATCTGAGAAGCCTCATCGGATAAAATATCGCCGAAAATATTGCCTGTTACAATAACGTCAAATGTAGTAGGTCTCATAATAAGCTGCATTGAAGCATTGTCAACATATAAGTGGTCAAGCTCAACATCAGGATAATCCTTTGCAACTTCAAGAACAACACTTCTCCAGAGTCTTGAAGACTCAAGAACGTTCTGCTTATCTACATTAGTAACATGCTTATTTCTCTTTCTTGCAATTTCAAAGGCAGTTCTTGCAATTCTCTCAACCTCTTTAACTGAGTACTGCTCAACATCATAAGCAGCCTCACCCATATCAGTCTGCTTTCTGCCCTTTTCGCCGAAATACATACCGCCTGTAAGCTCTCTTACAACCATAATGTCTACGCCATCTTTTACAAGCTCAGGCTTTAAGGGGCATGCATCCTTTAAAGCATCGTGTAATGTAGCAGGTCTTAAATTTGCATATAAGCCTAAAGCACCTCTTAAGCCAAGGAGAGCCTTTTCAGGTCTTTTATCTCCCGGAAGAGTGTCCCACTGCCAGCCGCCTACTGCACCAAGGAGTACAGAGTCGCTTGCCTTACAAACGTCAATTGTTTCCTGTGGTAAAGGCTCGCCGTACTTGTCAATAGCACAGCCGCCGCCTAAAACATATGTATATTCAAAATTATGACCAAACTTTTTACCAACGGCATTTAATACGTTGATATTCTGTTCCATTACTTCAGGGCCGATACCGTCACCTGCAACAACAGCAATTTTAAAATTCATTTTATTTTACCTCTTTTCAATTTCACTTTAAATTACTTTAAATGTGATTGCAATATCCTTCATACCTCAAATTTTTTCGTTTTGTAGCCGAAACTACAAAGCCTTCAAAAATTTGTTGTTTCTCGCAAATTTGCCAAGGCAAATTCACTGTCAACAACCGGTATTGTCAGCTATTGCCCTAATTTAATATTTAATGTATTAAATATTAAATTAAATCACAAACCTAATTTAACCTTAGTCTGCTCAATAAGACCGCCTGCCTTAAACAGATCCTGCATAAATTCAGGGAAAGGCTCAGCCTGATAAGTTTCATTCTTAGTTATATTTGTGATCACACCTGTAGTGAAATCAACTGAAACCTCATCGCCCATTTCAATTTTATCGGCAGCTTCTTCACATTCAAGAATAGGTAAACCGATGTTGATAGCATTTCTGTAGAAAATTCTCGCAAAAGTCTTTGCAATTACACATGAAACACCGCTTGCCTTAATAGCAATAGGGGCATGCTCTCTTGAAGAACCGCAGCCGAAATTCTTTTCAGCAACGATAATATCCCCTTCCTTAACATTGTCAACAAATTTAACAGTAGAATGAATAGCATCCTCCATACAGTGCTTAGCAAGCTCCTTAGGATCAGATGAATTCAGATATCTTGCAGGTATGATAACATCAGTATCAATGTTATCGCCGTATTTAAAAACCTTACCTCTAGCGTCCATTTTATTTCCTCCTGGTATAAATTTTGTTATTTATAATAAAATCAGATTTTTTCAATTCCAATATTTTATACAGATAAAAACAGTTTTTTGTAGGGACGAGCATTGCTCCTATATCATTAACTTAACGCTTTTCCCCATAAAGCAAACGCCTTCTGAGGCGGCGTGCCCGCCCACTTGGCTCCCTTGTAAGGGCTGGTCGCATTGTTTCGCAAGTAGCTAAGGCTGGTCGTATTGCTTCGCAATACTGCCCGCCCAAGCAGCCAGGGCTCCCTTCTAAGGGAGCTGTCACCGTTAGGTGACTGAGGGTTTTCTCCTATTCAAGCTCAACAATGCTGCTCACCTAAGCAACCAAGGAGCTGTCTGTTCAAATCAGTGTAGCTGATTTGAATAGACTGAGGGTTTTCCCCTTAAGTTAATGACATTGGATTGCTCGCCTGCAATTAAGTTATAATATCTTCTTACACTTCTTCCGGATCAGTAATAACACCTGTAATTGCAGAAGCAGCAGCTACAGCAGGTGAGCAGAGATAAACCTCTGACTCAGGATGTCCCATACGGCCGATAAAGTTTCTGTTAGTAGTTGATAAAGCTCTCTCACCCTTGGCAAGAATACCCATGTGACCACCAAGACATGGACCGCATGTAGGAGTAGAGAATACACAGCCTGCCTCAACAAAAATCTTGGCAAGGCCTTCTTCAACACACTGTAACCATATCTTCTGAGTTCCGGGAAGAATGATAACTCTTAACTTAGGATTGATCTTCTTACCCTTTAATATAGAAGCTGCAACTCTCATATCGCTTATTCTGCCATTTGTACATGAACCGATAACGACCTGATCCATTTCAAGTCCCTTAGCCTCATCAATAGTCTTAGTATTTTCAGGAAGGTGAGGGAATGCAACAGTAGGTCTTAAAGCTGATAAGTCAATTTCATAAACTGCATCATATTCAGCATCCTCGTCTGCCTCATATACAACAGGAGTTTTCTGTGAATGTTCCTTAACATATTCAAGTGTCTTTTCGTCAACAGGGAAAATACCGTTCTTTCCCCCTGCCTCTATAGCCATATTTGCAATAGTGAATCTGTCATCCATTGAAAGATACTGTAAGCCGTCACCTGCAAATTCCATAGACTTGTATAAAGCACCGTCTACGCCGATCATACCGATAATGTGAAGTATAATATCCTTACCGCTTACCCACTTGGCAGGCTTATTCTTTAAAACAAACTTTAAAGCACTTGGCACCTTAAACCATGCAACGCCTCTTGCCATACCAACAGCCATATCAGTTGAACCAACACCTGTTGAGAAAGCACCTAAAGCACCATATGTACATGTGTGTGAGTCGGCACCGATAATAACATCACCGGGAACAGCAAGACCAGTTTCAGGTATGAGGCAGTGCTCAATACCCATCTGACCTACTTCAAAGTAGTTCTTAACATCCTTGTCATGAGCAAATTCTCTTATGTACTTGCAGTGCTCTGCTGACTTGATGTCCTTGTTAGGTGTAAAGTGATCAGGAACGATAGCAACCTTTTCCTTGTCAAATACCTTGTCAATACCTATTTTGTTAAACTCAGTAACAGCAACAGGAGTTGTTACGTCATTACCAAGTACTAAGTCCAGGTTAGCTTCAATAAGCTGACCTGCCTTAACAGACTCAAGACCTGCATGAGCTGCTAAAATTTTCTGAGTCATAGTCATACCCATAGTAGTTATCCTCCTAAAATTCTGATTTATAAAAATTCTTTAAACTTTTTTTCAATATCCTTTATCAATTTATATTCAATTGAATCCACAAGGGCACCCCAGCTGGCTTCAATAATATCCTTTGAAACACCCACTGTAGTCCAGCTGTCAACACCGTCAGAGGATTCAATAAGAACTCTTACCTTAGATGCTGTTGCGGAACCGCTGTCAAGAACTCTAACCTTGTAATCTGTAAGATGCACATCGGAAAGAGCCGGATAAAATACTTCAAGAGCCTTTCTCAATGCCTTGTCAAGGGCATTTACAGGACCTTCACCCTCTGCCGCAGTTATTTCCTTTTTACCGTCAACGGATATTTTTATCATAGCTGTGGCGCTTTCATCAACATCTGAAGGGTAATCTCCCACTATCTTAAATGTTTCAAGCTCAAAAAAGGGCTTGTATTTTCCAAGTTCCTTTCTTATTACAAGCTCAAAGCCTCCCTCGGCACCTTCAAACTGATAGCCCTCATACTCAAGTTCCTTTAACCTGTCAATTATTTTTACGGTTTCAGGTGAGTTCTTTTCAATGTTAGGGGCTATCTTCTGTATCATTGAAAGTATTGTAGTTCTTCCCGCAACCTCACTTGTAAGGAATTTTCTTTCATTTCCAACAAGCTCCGGATCAATATGTTCAAAACTTTTACTGTTTTTGCTTACACCGTCAATATGCATACCACCCTTATGAGCAAAGGCAGTTTTACCTACAAAAGGAGCTCTGTCATCAAGCTTAAGATTTGCAATTTCGCTTACCTCTCTTGCAACATGAGTAAGTTTTCCCATGTTTTCATCGGGAATACATTTATAATCAAGTTTAAGCTGCAAGTCGGGAATAACTGTTGAAAGATTTGTGTTTCCACATCTTTCGCCAAAGCCTGTCATTGTTCCCTGAACATGAGTGGCTCCTGCCTTTACAGCCATAACCGTATTTGCAACAGCCATACCGCAGTCATTGTGCGCATGTATTCCAACTACCACATCAAAGCGGTCAGCGACCTTTTTGGTTATTTCAAAAATTTCGTCGGGGAAAGTTCCGCCGTTTGTATCACAAAGGCACAGGCAGTCAGCCCCTGCCTGTACGGCAGAATCCAGAGTTTTCATAGCATATTCGGGATTATTTTTATAACCGTCAAAAAAGTGCTCTGCATCAAACACAACTTCCTTGCCCTTATCCTTAAGGTAGGAAACAGTATCATATATCATTTCGAGATTTTCCTGAAGTGTAGCATTGATTATATCTGTAACATGAAAATCCCATGACTTGCCGAATATAGCAACTGTATCAACACCTGCCCCCAGCAAAGCCTGAACATTTCCGTCCTCTGAGGGTGAAATGCCACGTCTTCTTGTACTTCCGAAGGCAGCAACTTTAGTATTTTTAAGTTCTACTGACTTGATTCTTTCAAAAAATTCCAGGTCCTTTGGATTTGAACCGGGATTTCCAGCTTCAACATAACCAATGCCAAGCTCGTCAATAGCCCTTACGATCTTAATTTTGTCCTCTACACTAAAAGATACACCCTCAGCCTGTGCTCCATCTCTTAATGTAGAGTCAAAAATAGTTACCATTTTCACATTGCCCTCCTTGATCTCTGCTGCATTACATAAAAGTAATGCAGCAGCAAAATTTTATTATTTATATAAAACCTTATAATTAGTTGTTTATAAGCTTATCTTCACCATTCCAGCTGTAAAGCTTTCTGATTTCCTCACCGATCTTTTCTGATGGATGTTCAGCAGCTAACTTTCTCATAGCCTTGAAGTGTACCTGACCGCCTGCAGGAGACATATCAAGTAAGAAGTCCTTGGCAAATGTACCGTCCTGAATATCAGAAAGGATCTTCTTCATAGCCTTCTTAGTATCTTCAGTAATGATCTTAGGACCTGTTATGTAATCACCGTACTCAGCAGTGTTAGAAATAGAATATCTCATACCTGCAAAGCCTGACTGATAAATTAAGTCAACGATAAGCTTCATTTCATGAATACACTCAAAGTAAGCATTTCTTGGGTCATAACCTGCTTCGCAGAGAGTTTCAAAACCTGCCTGCATTAATGCGCAAACGCCACCGCAAAGAACAGCCTGCTCACCAAATAAGTCAGTTTCAGTTTCAGTTCTGAAAGTAGTTTCAAGAACACCTGCTCTTGCACCGCCGATAGCTAAAGCATAAGCAAGAGCTAAATCAAGAGCCTTGCCTGTTGCATCCTGCTCAACAGCTACTAAACAAGGAACACCCTTGCCTGCCTGATATTCACTTCTTACAGTGTGACCAGGTCCCTTAGGTGCGATCATAGTTACATCAACATCCTTAGGTGGCTTGATGCAGCCAAAGTGAATGTTAAAACCATGAGCAAACATTAACATATTACCAGCTTCAAGGTTTGGTTCAATATCCTTCTTATACATATCAGCCTGTAACTCATCATTGATAAGGATCATGATAATATCAGCCTGCTTAGCAGCCTCAGCAGCAGTATAAACCTTAAATCCCTGCTCTTCTGCTCTCTTCCAAGACTTGCTTCCCTCATATAAACCGATTATTACATTACATCCTGATTCCTTAGCATTTAAAGCATGTGCATGACCCTGTGAGCCATAACCGATAACAGCAATTGTCTTACCTTCAAGTAAGCTTAAATTACAATCATCCTGATAAAATATTCTTGCTTCTGACATTTTTAATTGCCTCCTAAAATAAAATAATATAGTTTAAGTTTACGGCTTTTAAAGCCTTATATATGACTGTCCTCACATACGCAAAGGCAGCTTATACATGCGGTTATTCACCGCAGTATTAACACTTATTATATATCTCTGGTCTTTCTTATAGGATTATTTCCTCTGCAAAGACCCGTAAGACCTGTTCTTACAACCTCTTTAATGCCGTAAGCCTCCATTAATGACTCAAAAGCCTCAATTTTACTTGGCTTACCTGTAATTTCAATTGTAAGTGTCTCACTTGCCACATCAATAATGTTAGCTCTGTATATATCAACCATACTTGCAATTTCCGACCTCTGCTGAGGTTTTGCTGAAACCTTTATAAGAGCCAGTTCTCTGAATACTCCGTGATCTTCATGAAGCTCCACAACTCTTATAACGTCCACAAGCTTTTCAACCTGCTTTATGATCTGATCAATAGTCATGTTATCGCAGTCAACCTGTACAGTAACTCTTGAAATGTTCTCATCCTCTGTCACGCCAACGCTCAGTGAAGCAATGTTGTATCCTCTTCTTGAAAAAAGTCCGCTTATTCTGCTTAAAACACCGGCTTGATTATCAACAAGAATAGACAAAACATGTCTGCTCATTTCATCATCCTCCTTATAAAATCTTATCTTATAATTATAAATCAAATTAAGTATTAATTCAATGAGGTATTTAAATTTTTACATAATTCTCATGAAATTATAATAATTACCGGTTCTATAATATTGGGTGTGGTCTATTTGCTTACATCTGTTTATATATTTCTCACATACTCCCTTCTCAGAGACAATACCATCAGCTTAAAGCATTAACATAAAGCTAACTGTCTAAAAAGCGGCGCGCCCGCCCCCTTGGCTCCCTTTTAAGGGAGCTGTCTGTTCAAATCAGCTTCACTGATTTGAACAGACTGAGGGTTTCTCATTAAACCACACAATTTGACAAAGAACCAATAAAAAAAGTCCCTGACTTTTAAAAAGTCAGGGACGAATTATCGTGTTACCACCCTAATTTCAAGTGCATATCACTATACACTCCTCAGCAGGTTCCATCAAACCTTTGCCTGTAACGGGACACCCCGTTCCTCTCATACTTTAACAATTTCCGAGGGAAAGCTCCTGAGTGATAGGCAAAATCAATAACCTGCTGTCTTGCAGCAACCGGCAGCTCTCTGAAAGGCATTTTATGAAATTGTCTGTATCTCAATCAACACCATAAACTATTAATTGCTAGTTATTATATCAGACAATTATTTCTTTGTCAAGCTATTTTACAAATTTTTATTGATTTTGCAGACAAAAATCGTCTCATAAGCCTTTATGAAATGTAAATAGCGATTTATCAACATAAAAACAAAATTTACTGTTCATTCATAAAGCAGTCTAATTTAGATAGCAAATCCGGGCTGTTCTGATAAGTAAACTCATCTGCATTTACTCTTAATACCTCTCCGGGTATTTTTATATTAACCAAATAATCTGAACACCTTTTAAAATCTTCAAACCCATCTAATGTTGTGCTTAAATGAACCGGATGACGGTTTTCATTGTTTATTCTGTTCATGTATCTTTTATGCAAAATCTTAACATTTGCATAAAGCAAAATTGTAAGAACCTCATAATTATTATCTTGTGCAATTCCATGCAGCTTTTCTAATTCTTCTGTATGAAAATTTGACTCCAATATTAAGTCTTTTCCTAATTTAGCAAACTCCGAAAAGATAAAACACATCAAACTCATTGAAGCATTGGAAAGTTTTTTGTTCTCGGTTCTATCCGTGAAGCCTATTGTATCACCTAAAACTTCTTTAATAGCGTCCTTAAAAAACACATTCACTTTATATCTTTGAGAAAGTATATTAGAAAATGTTGATTTCCCCGCAGCCAAACCTCCTGTAATCAATAAAAGTTTTCTCAATAGTTTTCTCCTTTCAGCAAACTTCAAATTTTCTGTTCCATATAAACTTCAATTTATCTGTTTATCTGTATATATGATAGTATTCATATATACATTGTAACATTTCAAAGTGAAATACTCACTTTTTAGATTATTCTTTCCAGTCTTTTGTGAAAAGTTCCGCAGCAAGCACAGAAAATGGGGACCCTTTCCGTAAAAAACACTCGTTTCCCTTTGCGACAGAAAGAGAGATTTTGGCTTGTTGTGATAATCCCAAGACCTTACAAATCAGAATTTGACCAATTAACTAAAACCATTTGCAAGGTATCACCAAAAAATCATCTTCTGAGTTCTTCTTAAACCCTATCGTTTCATAAAATCCTTTGGC
>CAJFNV010000020.1 GCA_904395805.1 Candidatus Gallispira edinburgensis
ATATTATCAGAACTTCGTTCTGATTGCTGTGTTCCACAGCTGCCCTGCTAAACAGGGCTAATATAATACCTCGGCTGACGCCTCGGTGACTTTTCGCACAAAATTGAAAACAAGTTTTCATTTTGTTACTCACAAGTCATATTATCAGAACTTCGTTCTGATTGCTGTGTTCCACAGCTGCCCTGCTAAACAGGGCTAATATAATACCTCGGCCGACGCCTCGGTGACTTTTCGCACAAAATTGAAAGCAAGCTTTCATTTTGTTGCTCATAAGTCATAGTATACCAATAATCCCATGAGATTTCAATACAATTTTTACTGTTCTGCAGGAATGCACCAAAAAAAATTCATTTTAAGGCATATTTGATAACATTTTTATCATTATTTGAATTAAACAACCTGCCTTATTTCAAAAATGTTTCAAAACAGTATTACTTAAACCTTTATGTAACTTATATACAAATAAAAAGGCTTTTTTTCTGCAGTTTTAACAAAATTTATATTTAAAGTCTGTAATCATGTGCAAAGAAACTGTTGTGTGGTATAATTAAAACTGCGTTTTTTCAATATAAGACAAAGGAGTATAAATCAATATGAAAAGAATAATATCTTTAATTTTATCACTTACATTCATTTTTACATCGGTAAACATGAATATGTTTAAAGCCTATGGAGCTTCATCTTCCATAAGCTCTGTTTACGGCTGGTATGAATCCATACATATCCAATGGACAAATGATCCGGATATTTCCGACACAGATGTTTATTATAAATTAAGCAGCGAAAGTGAATACACTCCCATTGACAAAGAGCTTATAAGATCAGAGGGTACAGAAGGCATTGCCGACATTGTGGGAATTAAATCAGGTATATATGATATAAAAATCACTGTATCCGATAAGGAAACCCTTACGGAAAACAATATTTCAGTCGCAGCCCATGACCGTTCAGGCTACGGTCACTTTAATTATTCCGAAGGTATAGGCGGTTATAATGATGACGGCACCCCCAAAAGTGATGCAAAAATTATTTATGTTACAAATGAAAATAAAAACTCCGTTAAACTTGGCAGCTATACGGGAATAGGAAACATTCTCAAAAGCGCAAACAAGTATTCCTACCCCATTATTGTCAGGATAATAGGAACAGTTGACACACAGGCAAGAGATGAGGATGGTACAAAAACAACGGATATAAATAACGGTGTTGTTGCCATAGAGGGGCTTACTGATACCGTAGACACCGATGATACATACCTCAATATGCTTGACATAGATAGCGGCAAAAATATAACAATCGAAGGCATAGGAAATGATGCAGCAATTGAAAAATGGGGATTTACGTTCAAGAAATGCAGCAGCATTGAAGTCCGTAATTTAACATTTACAAAATACCCGGAGGATGCCTGCAGCTTCAGCGGAAGTTCATCTTCCGTTAATTTATACAAAAACTTCTGGGTACACAACAACTATTTTAAATCAGGTGAAAACAAATACGATTTAACAGAAGAACAGGACAAGCACGAAGGTGACGGTTCATCTGATTTCAGCGGTTGCAAAAACATAACCTATTCATATAACATATTCGAGAACTGTCACAAGACATCATTACACGGCGGCAGTGACAGCTCTAAGCAATATAACTCAACATGGCATCACAATTACCTTATAAACTGCGGTGCAAGACTTCCTCTTACAAGACAGGTCAATCTCCACACTTACAATAATTACTACTATAACAGTGAGACCTGTACCGACGCAAGAGCAAGTGCATGGGTATTTGCGGAGGCAAATTATTTTGAAAACTGTGATTACGCTTACAAGACAACAGCCAGTTCAAGCTACGGTGATCCTGTTGTAAAGCTTTATAACAACATTCTGAAAAACAGCGGCACAAGTGATAAGACAAAAACGATTGTTACCACAACAGACAGGACTCTTGAAATAAGCGCCGATAAAGGAAGCAACACAAACAAAAATCCTTATCCTAATTTTGATACGGATCCAAGTGTTTTCTACTATGATAATTCCGCAAAAGTTTCAGATGTTACATATCTGACAGATGCAGAAACAGCAAAATCAGATACATTAAAGGCAGCAGGCTTAATGAAAGAAAATTCAGTCCTTTCCGTATACCTCCCCGATACAGAGGAAACAACAGAAACGACTACATCAGCAATCCCTTCAGATGATGCTGAACGCTATGATAAAATGGAGCTGCTCATTGAACAGATGATGGAAGAAGACGGTCCCGAAAACGGTTCTCTCTGGAATAAGGAGAGCGAAAGCAAATTTAAATGGACATATATAAACGGCTGTATGGCATCGGCTATGATGATGCTCGGCAATGTAAAAAACGATGAGAGATACACAGAATTTGCCGATAACTATATGTCACCCTTTGTAAGTACATCAGAAAGCTCAAAAAGCGGATATATAAACCCCGGCACAAGCTTTGACTACTCAAAGTATACATTAGACGATCTTAACAGCGGCAAAGCCCTTATAGAGCTTATAGCATCAGGCTCACAGAACAGTGACAAGTATACAAAGGCAGTAAGGGAGACCCTTTACACAGATATCCTTCAGTATATGCTTTCAAACAAAACCACTGCCGAAGGAAATTTATGGCACAAGAACGTATATCCCTATCAGGTATGGCTTGACGGCATATATATGGAAACTCCTTTCTGGCTTGGATATGAACTTGAAATAGGTAATGATGCAGATTCATTTATAAATGCTGCCGACAATGTTACAAAACAGATTGAAAATGTATACACTAAGCTCAGAAACAGCTCCACGGGTCTGTACTACCACGGATATGATGCACAGGCAGACAGCACAAGCGGAAACTATGATCCGTCTTCTGCAATGAGCTGGGCAGAAACAGGCACAGGACATTCAGCAAGCCACTGGCTCAGAGGAACAGGCTGGTATGCAATGGCTCTTGTTGACAACATAGAGCTTATGCAAAAGGCAGAAGTTAAGTTTAATATAGATTTATCGGCACAAAAGAATTCTCTTATAGATATATATACAGACCTTATGGATTCAATGCTTGAATACCGTGATACCGATACAAATCTCTGGTATCAGGTTATAGACAGGGCAGGAGAAAACTACAATTATCTTGAAACAAGCGGCTCAGCCGCAATGAGCTATGCCCTTATGAAAGGCTATAACATAGGAATATCCGACATAAACTATTACAACAAGGGGATTGAAACATTCAGAAGCCTTTGTGACAACAAACTTGTATACACAGGCTCAGATACAGTGACCCTTAAGGATATTTGTATGACGGCAGGTCTTGCAGGTCCTTCATCGGGAGCAACATCAAATTCCGCAACGGCAGGTCCCGGATATAAGAACAGAGACGGCTCATATAACTATTATGTATCGGAGAAAACAGTGGAAAACGATGCAAAAGGCGTTGCACCCCTTATATTTGCCTATTGTCAGGTCCTTGAATATAATAAGGGCAGCGAGCCGGATACAGAAACAACTACAGCTTATACATCAAATGTAGGCGAAACCGTTTTATCAGGCAGCGAAAACAAAACCGTTGCACTCGATATTTCAGAATTTAAGACAGGAAAGCCGACTTCTGCACTTACAAGTAAAGACGGAGTATTCACTCTTTATCCCGGAGAGCTTACCGTAAATTCTAATTATATAGATTTCAGCGGCGGCGGTAATTTCACTAAAAATTCAATAGCCGTAAAGGTCACGGGAGAGGCTGATATTACAATAAAATATTACAACACAGGCAGTTATTCGAGAACTCTTCGAATAAGTAACTCGGACAGCTCATTTACTAAAGATTCCGAAGCACCGGCAAACGGTTCTTCTTCTAAGGCAAAAAGTGTGACTTATACTCTTCCGCAATCAGATACTTACTATATCTATTCAACAAAAAGCGGTATAAAGGTTTCTGAAATAATTATAAACTACAAAGGCGAAAGTATATTAATAGGTGACGTGGATCAGAATGACAAAATAGAAAAAGCTGATGCAGCCCTTCTTTTAAAGCACATTTCATCCATAGTGACACTTACCGATGAAAAACAGCTTAAAGCAGCCCAGTGTAACGGCGACGGTAAATATACACTTGCCGATGTTACAGCAATACTTAAATACCTTAATTAACAAAAATGATCCCCTGCTCACAAAGGCAGGGGATTTTGTATATAGGGTCAAAAAAATAGACAGTGCATACAAATGTCAATAACTTAAGCAAATCCTTAAAGTTATTATATTATATGTGTATTAAATTTTATAACCAACTAAACCTCCCTTGCCTAAAGGGGTTCAACACTTTTGCCTTTGGCAAAAGCCAGCCCTTCGAGCTGTCCGACTTCTTTCGGTGTAACTCAGCACTTTCGCCTTTGGCGAAAGCCGACACTTCGTGTCGTCAGACATCTTTCTGTGCTTTAGTCGTATTCTCACAGTAATCCCTATCAAAGTTTAGCCCGTAGGGCGTGCCTCCCTTGCCTAAAGGGCTGGTCGCATTGCTTTATAACTAACTAAGGCTCCCTTGCCTAAAGGGAGCTGTCAAGCGTAAGCTTGACTGAGGGATTCCTACTTTGCAATGCTGCTCGCCCAAGCATCCAGGGAGGAGGAGAAACGCTTGCGTTTCGGAGGAGGGATTCCTGTTCGATAACACCGTCTCCTTTACTGTATTTCATTTGATTTTCATGTTAAAACAGCTTATCCTGCCGTAGTTTCTCCCTCCAACGGCTTTGTTCCCACAAGTGTTACCTGCCTTCTCGGAAGATATGTACTCTTGTTTATTTTTACGGTTTCCTTGAGAACTCCGTTTTCATAAACCTCTTTATAAAGCTCATATACATAGCCCTTTTTAGCTGTCAGGTCAATTTTGGTCGTACCTGCAGGAAGAGTATCGTCTTCCTTTGTTATCGGTTCATCGGGCTCCGTTTCTTCAATAAGCTTATTATAGAATTTAAGTGTTCTTCCCGGGTCATGAATTTCCTTGCCATATATGTTTATTACAACATTTGAATTTGCAAGATAAGCCTCTATAAATATAGCACAGTCTGTATCATTTACAAATTTAAGGTCTTTATAATCACCTGCAAGAGTAGCATCAAAGGCATAGTCTGCATATCCAACTTTCATTGAGTGATTAAATCTTTCGGTTATCTTGACCTCCGCATTTAAAAGTGCCATATAAAGAGCACTTGACACCTGACACATACCGCCCCCGATACTGTCCTCTATCCTTCCGTTTACAATAGTGCCTGCACTTGCCCAGCCGTTTGCCTCCGTACAAGGATTAAAGTGCGCATTTGTTGAAAACTCTTCCCCCGGATATACAACAACTCCGTTTATTTTTGCGCAGCCGTTTCTTAAATTCTGTATTCTGTTGTCATCTCCCCCGATATATGGACTTGAATATGTGCCTATAATGCCTGTGATCCCGCTCACATCAGCATCTTTATGCTTAGGCTCTGTTGACTGTATATCAAATGTAACTTCTTCGCCGAATTTTCTGTTGTCAATAAGCTCATAAACCTGATCAAGTATTGCATCCTTGTCTATGGTATATCCTGTCTGGGCAGGAGTAACAATAAACTGACCGTTTACATGCTTTAAGCCTGCATCCTTTGGTTCTACGGTTATCTGGTCTGATATTGCATTTACATAAGAACGTACCTGAGCCTTGTTGTAGCTCATAATAGCAAAATCAACAGTTCCTCCTTCAAGAGCCTTAAACTGACGCCACCAGTCGGGAGATTCAGGATCCTTTGCAAAATTGATTGCAGTTTTGGCAGCACCTTCAACATCGAATTTCAGTTCAAAATCCTGAAATGTGTAGCTGTAGGAATGAGTTCCGTCACTGCTCTTAATTGTTATTATGTTGCCTTCTGTATTTGTATCGACCTTTGAATTTATGTATTTGTATGCTTCTTCTTTGCTCATGCCCGAAACATCCTTGCCGTCAATGAGTATGCCGGGAAGAATTACATTTTCCGCAGGCTCCTTTGGCTGATCGATCTTCCACTGATAATATCTGCTCATTACAGGACGCCGGAGCAGACAGCCTGCAACTATAACAACAATAAATGCAATTATCGTTTTACTAAGTGCCCTTATAAACTGTTTTCTTTTATTTCTTTTTCGCCTTTTACGGTTATGCTTTATATTACCATTAGGCATACAATATTACTCCTTTATATTGCTGTTATGCTTTTTAAGACTTTACAGGAATATAGATATCTATGTTACTCTGATTGGTAAGCATATATTTTTCAAATATTTCCATCAATCTGTCAACATCCATTTCGGAATTTGATATAACAGAGCCGTTTACTTCTGAAGCTATTTCTTCAAGAGTGGTTCTCATTTTATCATCATCGATCGTAAAATTCGGAACAAGATATTCCCTTGTATCTTCAAGATTTTGCGCAAATTCCACTCTGGCTGATTTGGAACCGCTTCTGCCTATTTTATAGGCTTCATTTACAGAAGATTCAATGTCATAACTGCCGCCTAAATCATCATATGTAACATTCTTTGAATAATTTCCGTATACAAGTGTAAATTCTCTTTCAAGTCTTGCCCCTGCATAATCATTGTTTCCCTTTCTGACAGCCTGCTCCTTTGTAAGGCCTCCTATATTTACTTCTTCAAGGTATATGCCGTTGTAAATCAGGTCGGAATCAAGAGCCTCATAATATCTGTCAAAGGCTGTGTTCATTTTACTGTTTACTGCAAAGTTAATACTGAACACCGCCGTACAAAGGAAGAACAAAACACCTATTCCCAGAAATATATAACCCCTGTTTATACCAGATGTTTTTGCGGAAATATCTTTCCCCATCTTCCCTGTGGAATTCTTTATTAAGCTGATATCTTCCTTTAATTTTTTCCCTGTATTTTTAATACCTGCTGTAACAGCTTCTGTATTAATTGCCTTGCTCTTATCTGAACTGTGTTTAGGTTCTTTGCTTCTGGAACGCATAGTTTATCCTCCTATTATTATCCTATAAAAAATACGGATATTGAGCTTACAAACATTACTGCCACAAGTAATAATGCAACAATACCGGCAATTTTTCTTCTTGTTTCTGCTTTCATTCTTCTCATAAAACCAATCTCCTTACATTTAATTTAATTTTGCTCTATCTTATTATTATAACAGACAAAAATTATTTTTCAACAATAATATATTGACAATAATGTTAAATAATTTTACAATTTGATTAAGATATGAAACAAATTAATGTAAAAACAGTTTTATGGCAATTATTTGGGTATATGTATGTGTTATAATATATGAAAACGATATCTTTAAATATAACGGGAGAATGCAGATTATGGATATAAAATTAAGCAACGGACAGAAAAGAGCTGTAGAAACAAAAGGCAAAAATATACTTGTAAGTGCAGCGGCAGGCTCAGGCAAAACTTTCGTGCTTACACAGAGAGTTTTGTCAAGAATTATTGATGACAGGTGGGATATAGATTCATTTCTCATTGTTACATTTACAAGAGATGCGGCAGGGGAAATGAAATCAAGAATAACAAAAAGCCTTGAGGATAAACTTGCGGAAACTGCCGATGAAGACCTTATAAGACATATTGAAAAACAGCTTATACTTATAAACAGAGCTGATATATCCACAATCGACGCTTTCTGTTCAAGAATTGTAAGGCAGAATTTTCATAAGACAGACCTTGACCCGGGCTATAAAACTCCAACGGAAGTAGAAGCTGCCGATTTAAAAAAACAGGCAATGGAAGATGCCCTTAATGAGCTCCTAGGGGAAAATGATGCTGAATTCAGGAAATTCTACTTCAGCTTTGCAGGCAAAAGCAATGACAAAACTGTTACAGATATGATAGACAGCCTTTATATATTTGCCGACAGTCTGCCCTATCCCGGCAAGTGGTTTGACAAGTGCCTTAAAGACTATGATGCAGATAGCTTTGAAGAAAGCATTTGGGGAGAGGTTTACAGGGAAAAAGCAGAAAATGAAATAAGCTCCGCAAGGGAATATGCAGAAAAAGCAATGGAGTATTTCAAATATTGTGACAGAGACAAGCTTCCCAAAGCCGTTGAAAATGTTTTCACTTCAATTGAAGAATTTGAAAATGCCTTTAAAAAGGGCGGACTTAAAAGCATTTCAGCCCTTCAGATAAAGTTCAGGATCGACCTGAGATCCCTTAAAGAAGAATATGCCCTTGCACATATTGACGTAATTAAGAGATATCTTAATTTTGCAAAGGACTCTCTTAATAATGCCCTTAATTATGCATCACAGGTAAATGAAAAGGCAGAACAGCTCTTTCAGTATGTCAAGCCTGATATAAAAGCTCTCGTAAAAGCTGCTCGTACCTTTGCGAAAAGATATAAGGAGCTTAAACTTGACAAGCAGATGGCAGAATTTAACGACATTTCTCATTACTGCCTTGATATGCTCAGAGACGACGAAGGAAACACAACAGAAATCGCAAAGGAATATCAGAATAAATTCAACGAAATAATTATAGATGAATATCAGGACAGCAATTATCTCCAGGAGGCAATTCTTACTGCCGTGTCAAGGTGTGACAGAGGAGAAAACAACATATTTATGGTTGGGGATGTAAAGCAGGCTATATACAGATTCAGACAGACAACTCCCGAGCTTTTTATTGAAAAATATGACAAATATTCAGATGAGAACAGCAATGATGAGCTGATACTTCTTTCCGAGAACTATCGTTCCCGTGCTGTCGTCCTTGATGCCTGCAACCTTATATTTAAGCAGATAATGGATGAAAGACTTGGAAATGTAAGGTACACAGATGAAGTTGCCTTAAACCCAAAGGCTGATTTTCCCGAAGGGGCAGAGGGAATTAATATATCAAAAAGCACGGAACTTATTATTGTTGATGCTTCCGATAAAAACGACAGTGAGCTTGACCCCAAAGCTGCCGAGGCTAAAGCAGTTGCAAAGAGAATACATGAAATGCTTGTAACAGATCCCCTTTATATTTACGATAAGGAGAGCGGTTACAGACCCGTAAGAAAAAGTGATATAGTTATTCTTGTCAACAAGAGGACCAATGCAGGTGTATTTTTTGAAGAATTAAATTCAATAGGGATAGACTGTGCCTTTGAGGTGTCAAATCCTCTTTTTAAGACAACAGAAGTTAAAAACATCATTTCACTTTTAAGGCTTATAGACAATCCCTTACAGGATATAGATGTAATAAATGTACTTCATTCCCCTCTGTACGGCTTATCATTTGACGATATAGCTGAAATAAGAATAGACAATAGAACGGACAAGGTATATACCGCAGTAAAGGAATACTCCCAAAAGGATGACAGAATAAGTGCTGTGTTAAGAAAATTTATATATGATCTAAGCTATTACAGGGATTTTGCCATAAACAATTCAACAGGTGATCTGCTTTCTGAAATATATGACAGAAGCAATTACTTTAACTATACAGGTATACTTGACAGAGGAGATTTAAGACAATCCAATTTAAGGCTTTTCAAGGAAATTGCAATAGATTTTGAATCTAAGGGGATTACAGACCTCCACAGCTTTATAAGCTATATAGACACCGACTTAAGTGATGAGGTTGCCGATAAGGACAAGGCAGGAGCCGCCTCTTCTCTTTCCGAAAATGATGATGTTGTAAGGATAATGACGATTCACAAAAGCAAGGGGCTTGAATTCCCCGTAGTATTTGTATCACAGCTTCAGAATAAGCTAAACATACGTTATAAAGCAAATGACTATATTTTTGACAGAGAACTTGGTATAGGCTTAAAATACGTTGACAACGAAAACAGAATTAAGTATAAAACCCAGCCTTACAATATAATCACGGATAAATATGAGGAAGAAGAAAACTCAGAAAATCTCAGACTTTTGTATGTAGCACTTACAAGGGCTAAGGAAAAGCTTATAATCACAGGAGTTACAAAGAGCAGAGGAATTAACGCAAAATCCGGAAAGGACGCTGTATTAAATGAACTTTATCACGATAAAAATATAATGCTTCCTTATGCCCTAAGAAAAATGGCTGACAGTCCTCTTTTCTGGGTATTGTCTGCATTAAAAAGAAGCAGTCTTGACACAAAAGGTGTGATCGAACAGAAATGGATCACTCTTTCAGATGTTGATACTCTTGACGAGATCAAAGGAGAAGAAGCAGTAAATGCCATAGACAAGATGAATGCCTTCAATGTTGAAACAGAAGGCATTTACAGGGATATTATCGAAGAAAGATTAAACTATGTATATCCCTACAGTGATGAAACTATCCTGCCTTCAAAAATTTCAATTACAGAAATAAAGAGAAAGCTTAACAGCGAAAGTGACGATACCTTTAACTATTACAGCCGAAGAAAAGTAACGGGCATGCCTGAATTTATGAAGAATGAAAAGAAGATCACATCTGCACAGCTCGGTACTCTTTATCATACTGTTATGGAGCATATTGATTTTAAAAACACTGAAAATGAGAATGACATTACAGCCTTGATCAACGGCTTGGAAGAAAGAGGAATAATAACTTCCGATGAAAAAAAGGCAGCAGATATAAAAAAACTTGTATGTTTTATAAATTCCCCTCTTTTTAAACGTATCAGGGAATCCGATGCTGTATTCAGAGAAGCACCTTTTGTAATGTCAATGAAGGCGTCAAGATTTAAAGAATTTGAAAATTCAGATGCGGAAATAGTTGTACACGGTATCATAGACTTATACTTTGTTGAAAACAATGAAATCGTACTTGTGGACTACAAAACAGACAGAATATATAAGAGTGTGACCGAACTTGCTGATAAGTACAGGATACAGCTTGAATTATATAAAGAAGCTCTTGAAAAGAACACAGGAATAGGTGTAAAGGAATGCCTTATATATTCAATTGACAGAGGAGAAAGTGTAAATGTTGAATTCTAAACACCCCTTTTATTCGGCAAATGACTATTACAGAGAAATATTCGGCGAAAAGATAATAAAACTTGCCATAGACGGAGGCTTTACCTGCCCCAACAGAGACGGTACACTGTCTGATAAAGGCTGTATATTCTGCAGCGGCAAGGGCTCGGGAGATTTTGCGGGGAGCAGAAGTCTTTCAATAAGTGACCAGTACAGACAGATGAAAGAGAAAATGTCAGCAAAGTGGGGCGAAGGCAAGTATATGATGTATTTTCAGGCTTACACAAATACATATGCCCCCCTTGAAAGGCTCAGAAGTCTGTATTATGAGGCTGTCGATCAGGAAAATGTTGTTGCCCTTTCCATTGCTACAAGACCCGATTGTATAAATGAGGAAGTTGCTGAACTTTTAAAAGAGCTTTCTGAAAAGGTTTATGTATGCGTGGAGCTTGGACTCCAGACAAGCAAAGCTGAAAGTGTAAAACTTATAAACAGGTGCTATAAAAACCATATATACAAAAATGCTGTAGCAATGCTCAATGAACATAGTATAGATACTGTAACACATATTATACTTGGACTTCCCGGAGAAAGCTATGATGATATGCTGGACAGCGTTAAATATGCCATATATTGCGGTACAAAGGGACTTAAGCTCCAGCTTCTCCACATTATAAAGGGCACTGCCCTCTATGACTATTACAATGAAAAGCCTTTTAAATATTTCACCCTTGAAGAATATGTAAACACTGTTGTAAATATTATTGAGGAAATACCCCCAAATATTGTTATCCACAGAATAACGGGAGATGCAAATAAGGCAGAACTTTTTGAGCCATGGTGGAGCCTTGACAAACGAAAAGTTTTAAATTCCATATCAAAAGAGTTTATAAAAAGGGGAAGTTATCAGGGAATAAAGTCAGCAATTGACATAAACAATAAAATTTTAAATTTATGCTAAGTCCATATGACATTTTAATATGTCATATGAACTTAGCATACTCTTTAATTCTTATTATATATAAACACTTTTTATATATTTAACAAAAAGCTTTACGCTTCTTTAATTTACATCAATATCTACTTCTCTGATAGATCCTCCCCGACCCTTTTATGTATCTCCTCCCATGCCTCATCGTCATTTTTCCTGATATTCCTCAATTTGCTTTTATCCCCGTTTTCAAAGTCACACACTCTGCCGTAAGGACAGAACTTACAGGAATCTTCTTCACTTCCGTACTTATAAGGGCTTATTTCAATATTTCCCTTAGCCATTTCACTGCCTATATCCTTTACAACCTCTCTTGAAAACTTAAGAAGCTCATCCATTTTATCGGCAGTAAGCTTTTCACTTTCCTTTTCCGATATATCCCTCAGTATCTTAACAATTTCCCTGCTCCTGCCCTTAGTCCCTTTATAATATGCAGAGTCAAGCTCATTTTCAACACTTTCGTCATACATACCGTTAAGGGCAAGTCTTTTGAGCATAGAATCCTCGGCAGTCAGATTCTCCTTTTCATCTTCAATAAGCTTAGGCTCATTTACTTCAAAGTAGAACATACCTCCTGCCTTTGCCCTGCCCTGAGCCACAAGAGTATTCATATAGAGCACAAGCTGGAGCTGAAGTCCCATATATATCTTGTTTATATCAAGCTTTTTGCCCGAACTCTTGTAGTCAACTATCTTTACATAAACAGAGCCATTTTTATTCATCATTTTGTCGATCCTGTCTATTACTCCGTTAAGCTTTAATATTCTGCCCTCATCTATTTCAATTTCTATTGCAGGTATGGGAGAACGGCTTCTTCCAAAACTTATTTCAAAATTTTCAGGCTTGAATTTACTTGCCTTTACCTGTTCAACATTCGCCCATAAGGCATACTTTGCCGCCTCCTTTATCTTCCCGAGGATAGCTGCATTTCTGTTGCTTTCAAAAATGTCTGTATTCATTTCCCTTATAAATTCACCTATATGGCTTTCAACAAAGGCGTCTGTATACTCTCTGTCGGTGCTTTCCCATGGTATCCCTGCCTCTTTAATGTATCCCGAAAAGGCTTCCATAATTCTGTGAGAAAGTGTTCCTATATCATTGCTTCTGAGAGAATATACCGCCTTTTCCTTTGCCCTTAAAATATACTCCATATAGAACTTAAAAGGACAGCTTGTAAACTTTTCAAGCTTTGAAACACTTGCCCTGTTTAAAACCTGCTCCCAGAGTTGGGGCAGCAGTCTGTCTGTTATGTATTTCTTCGGTATCTGACTTAAAAGAGCGCATCTTATTGATTTAAGCTTTTTACCGTACTCCTCATCACTGCTGTAATAACCGTACAGTTCTTTTATGAAATCAGATTCATCATTCTCTGAAACAGCCTCAATAAGCCTGTCAAAAGCGGCACTTTTTCCCGTAAGAACAGATTCAGGCTCAAATTCTCCCTTCCCTATGCTTATTTCATTAAGCTCACTAAACATACTCTCAATTCTTGTTACAAGACTTGAAGGCTTTAAGCTTTCACCCCTTATACTCCCTGTGGGATAACTTATGACAAGGTATTCACTTGGCTTTATAATGTTTAAATAGATTCCCAGCCTTCCGTTATTTGTCATCTGTACAACTCCCGGAGCAAGCTCCATATTGCTTTCTTCCATTGCAAGCCTTTCATCATCGGTGAACACACCTCTTTCACTTATTTTGACAGGTATATTCCCCTCATTAGCTCCCACAATAAACATTGCCTTTATGTCAGGCAGTCTTGTCCTTTCCATATCTCCCACTAATATGCAGTCCTGAACAGTAGGGGCAATTCCTATTGTAGCCTTGCCGAAGCCCGTACTCAGTATTTTAGAGTATTCCCTCATTGTCACCTTTTCATTTCCCAGAATATCCACCATTTTGTCAAAAACATCGGTAACGGTTTTCCATATCTGTTCATAAAAAGCAGCCTTCGCAGTATCTCCCCTGTACTGTGCATCATTGAGCTCCTTTTCAAGCTTTTCGGTAATATTTATACCTTCAAGAATTTCAAAAAGCTTTTCCGTAATTTCTCGTACATTTCCCTTTTTGCCTGCCGTAAAATTTTCATTTAAGGGCGCCATAAGCTCAAAAAGCATATCCCTTGTTTCCGTAATATACTTCTTATCGGGCTTGTCAGACTCCTGTCCCTCTTCCTTAAAGCCGTATTTCCACTCTCTGTTCCATTTGTACTTGTCAATGCCGTTAGCCTGCACATAGTTTTCAAGGCTGTAAATACGTTCAAAGTCTATATCCGTATACCCTGTTTTAAGCAGTCTGAAAACAGCACTGTTGTCCCAGCCGTAGGCTATTATGTCCACTGCCCCTGTTATAAATGTTATGAGAGGGTGGCTTGACACTTCTCTCCTGCCGTCAAGGAAATTAGGTATTTCATATTTTTTCAATGCAATTGACAAGGGCTTTTCATAACATTCATTTCCCACAATAAGGGCAATATCCTTATATCTGTAACCCTTATACTGTACAAGACTTTTTATTTCATTGCATATTTTATATATTTCATCATACATATTTGCTACCCTGTATATGGCAATATTTTTAACTTCACTGTCATAGGGCTTTAATTTATATTTAAAGTAATTGTTTTTTATAAACTCTATTTCTTGGCAGGATTTTCTGTAAGTCCTGTCAAGAAAAACAACAGGCTCTATCTCAACACCGTTATCCCTTGCAAGAGAAGTAATTTTTGTTACAGCCCTTTTCACTTCATACTGTTCATCAAAGCTTGCTATACTGCTGTACTCTGTTGCAGGAGAATTGATTGTAAAAGTTATGTTCACTCTTTTGCAGTATTTTAAAAGCTGTTCTATTACCTTGTTTTCCTGTGGGGTAAAGCTTTTGAAACCGTCTATCCAGACTTCACTGTCCTTAACTATTGAATGCTTTATATATTCAGCCAGTATTTCAAGGGCACCGTCACCTGCAATATACTCCTTATTCATATATTCCCTGTACTTTTCAAATATAAGCTTTATATCCTCCAGCTTGTTTTTAAGGTTGCCTTCCTTCATATTTTCTGCAGTTTCCCCGATTTTTTCAGCTGTAATGCTGTACTGCATAAGCTCCGTTATTGTCATATCAATGCTGTCGATAAAGCCCTGTCTGTCTGCCGAATTTTTATAAAATCCCAGCCTCTCTTTAAGCTCAAGCACAATTCTTCTTATAAGCATAGCCCTGCCCACATCATCAAGCATAGCCCTGCCGCTGGTCCCCATTTTTGAAATAAGATAATAGGCAAAGTGTCTGAATCCCAGCACATTAATGTTTATAAGAGAGCCTTTTTTATCTATAAGATTTTTTTCGCTCTCCAGCGTAAACTGCTCCGGAACTATGTAAAAAAGCCTTTCCCTCATATTGTCACATTTTGCTATTTCATCTATGCACAGTGTAGTTTTCCCTGTATCGGGCTTACCCATAATATATCTTAAACTCATTTCCATTCTCCTTTAAATATCTTTATTATGATTATATCATAAATCAATTAAAATGCTAATATAATTATATCATAAGGCAGGTGAAAAAAATGGCATCAAAAATTTATGTCCTTAAACTTAAAGACGTGATCAAAACAGCAGTATTCGCTATATTGGGTATTATAATAATTGCCGCAATAATAGCCTTCTTCAGCGGAAGCAGCAAAAGTGCTTACAATGAAGGTACATACAATTCGGAAATAATACTATACGGCAATCCCGTTGAGCTGTCTGTAACAGTCAGCAAAGATGAAATCGAAAGCATATCTCTTGAACAGCTGAACGAAACCCAGGAGGTATTTTACCCCACCTTTTCAAACTGCATTGACGAAATTTCACAGCAGGTCATAGCACTTCAAAGCACAAACATCGAACTTGACAAGGACTATGAAGTCACAGGTACAATACTCCTCAATGCCATAGACAACGCCCTTGAACAGGCTAAAAAATAAATAAATCAAAAAACAGCTTCGCAGTTTTCTGAAAAATCAAGGACTGCTTAAAACAAATTATTCATATTTGTTTTACAGCAGTCCTTTTATGATTATCTGAAAAATTTTTTAATTAATACACCCTTGCCTTTTTCCATCCACCCTTAAAGTAAAAAGCAAGTGTAACACAAGTAGCAATAGTCCAGCCGAAAGGCCAGCTTAACCATATTCCTGTTTCACTTCCAAGCATACCTGCAAAAATATAAGCAAGTATTACCCTCAAGATCAGGTCTATAAATGTACTTGTTGTAAAAGCAACCATTGCCCCCGAACCTCTCAAAAGGCCGTCTACCAGTATTTTTGCCGCAACAGCAAAATAGAAAGGTGAAATTATCTTCAAGAACAGCACACCGCAGTTAATTGCATCGGTACTTTCCGTTGTAAGGAAAAGACCTATCATCTGTTTTCCGAATACTATAAAAGCAATAAGTATAGGTATTATTATAGCATAATTAAACAATATACCTGCCTTAAGTCCTTTCTTGACTCTGGCTATCTTTCCTGCCCCTATATTCTGAGCCGTAAAGTTTGACATTGCATTTCCTATAGTTGTATAGCATGTAAGAGCAAAGGTATTAAGCTTCACACCTGCGGAATATCCTGCTATAACAGATGAACCAAAGGAGTTTACACAGCCCTGTATAAACATATTTCCTATTGATATAAAGCTCTGCTGCAAAATACTGGGTATAGCAATTACTGTTACTTTTCCCAGCATCATTGAAGAAAAATACACAGGCTTCTCTTTTGTTTCAAGTCCTCTTAACCTTTTAATAAGGCTTATAACCGCAAGAATACAGGCTATACCCTGAGCAATAAATGTTGCCCATGCAACACCTGCAACATCCCAGTGGAATACCGCAACAAAAATCAGATCAAGTACAATATTTCCCAGAGAGGACCCTATAAGGAAATACAGGGGAGTTTTTGAATCCCCCAGAGAATTAAATACACCGTTTGCAACATTATATAAAAACAAAAATATAAATCCGCCTATGTAAACATCAAAATACAGCTTGCTGTCTGCAAAAATATTTTCAGGCGTATTTATAGCCTTCATTATAAATGTACTTGTTAAAAGTCCCACAACCGTAAGCACGGCAGATAGGACAACACTTGCTATTATTGTAGTTGATACGGCAGTTTTTACCTTGTCATAATCCTTTGCCCCGAAGAACTGTGATATAACTACGCTGCAGCCTATATTACAGCCCATAGCAATTGCCATAAATATCATTGTCACAGGATATGAGGCACCAACAGCAGCCAGAGCATCCTCCCCTGCAAACCTTCCCGCAATTATACTGTCTGCCATATTGTAAAGCTGCTGAAAAACAGCACTTACAAACATAGGCAGAGAAAAGTTTATCAACACCTTTGAGGGATTGCCCTCAGTCAGATCTTTTATCATTATTTCATCTTCTTTCCGGTCAGTTACACAAAACAAAGCAACCGGAGATCCCCCGATTGCCTGTTTTTTAATATAAAAGCTTCAAACACATTTGCAATGCCTCCGCCTCATTTAAAAGTCCGGTCCCATTGTTTCGCAAGTAACTAAGGCTGGTCGTATTGCTTCGCAATACCGCTCGTCCAAGTATCCAAGGCTCCTTTTTAAAGGAGCTGTCAAGCGTAAGCTTGACTGAGGATTTTCTCCTGTTCAAGCTCAACAATGCTGCTCGCCCATGCAACAGGGGAGAAGAGTCTTTGCAGCGGAGGATTTTCATCTCTTCTTTTTATTCTTTTTAAAGTACTTGCCCTTATTGCTCTTCTGAGGAACAACTTCACGCATTTCTTCCTCAAGAGCAGCCGCTGCCACAAGTGCAGCCTCATGATTTTTCTTTATTTTATTATCTATAAGAGTATATACAACAGCAAGTATGATACCTATAAATGATATTACAACAGCAGGCACAAGTCCCTTAGACTTGAACTGGAACACAACAGTGTGCTCACCTGCAGGAATATCCACACCGATAACACCGTCATCACCGATTGAAACCTTGTCAACGCTCTGTCCGTCTACAGTTACCTTCCAGCCGTCTACATAAGGAATAGAAGTAAACATTACTCCGTCCTCACTTGCATTAACGGTACCTTCAATATGAGTATCCTCAAAACTTGTAATATTGTAGGTATTTGCATTAAGTTTGTCAAAAGTTTCCTGGAACACTGCATCATCATAGCTTGCAGCATATATTTTAACAGTACCTGTTTGTCTGTAAGTCTTTTCAAACTCACCCTTATTGGTAAGTGAGAAGTTTACTGTAATTGTTTCACCTGCACTTACATGTCCGATATCAAACAAGCTCTTTCCTGCTGAAAGTTCTCTGTCCTCATTTGCGGAATCAGTCTGATATTTAACTCTCTTTGTATTTCCCGCATCTACATAAACATACATATACTGATCTTTGTCGGAAGTGAATGTAGCTGTTACAGTAGGTTCAAGAGCAAGATTTGCAGGATCTGTAAGTCTGTACTTAAAGCTGTTTTCATCGATTTCTTCAGTGACCTCCATATAAGTCTTTGAAATGCTGTCAGGCTTAACAGGAGTAAACATATCCTTGTCGATTCCCGTACTCTTCTTTATAAAGTCATTCTGAACATCAAAAGGCATTGAATCCGTTGTCTGCCAGTCCTTAATGTCTGAATTTACCATAAAGCCTAAAGGCAGAGCCCTGTCATTTCTGTATACCCATACATTGTCAAACTGTTCTTCAAAAACATATCTGTCCTTATTGATCTCTCCGTCTTTATTCATAACATATCTAATGTCAAACATAGCATCAATAAGAGGTGTAGGGTCATAGTATCTGTAGCTGTTACCTGTTGCCGCAATACCCAGATTTCCTATAAAGTCAGATATTCCTCCCGGAGCAAGAGATGAGAACTGAGAAAATCCGTTGTAATGATAAAGAGCAGCATCATTAATTGTAGTAAATCTTCTGAACTCTGTACGGTAAAACTCATTATTTTCCTTTTCATCCATATATTCAACAGCATCGGTAGTACCGTCAATATACTTTACATAAGCCTCTCTTGATGTTGTTCTGTCAAGACCTTCATAGCTTGAGAACATACACTCGGCAAATACACATATAAATATTATTCCCATAAGTCCGCCTATAATATCGGGCTTAGCATTTGAATAAGCATAAATAATAACCGCATACACAGCCATAGCTATAATATTTATGATTATATCACTGTTTGTAAGTACTCTGTCAATGTCGTCAATTGAAGGAACCATTATAAACTCAGTGATCAATATAACTATAATATAAAATATTGCCGCAAATATTACAAATTCAAACTTACATGTTTTAATATTGAGAAGTCCCTTATAAGCAATATAAAGCATAATAAAACTGTAAATAAATGTATATCTGTGAGGCAGGTTAGATGGGAAATGGAAACCGTGTATCATAAAGTCCAGAGGCTTTATACAAGCACAGAGGAGCATAATTATAAGTAAGGCTGCCATTAACCATTTTTCTCTCTTATTGATCTTTGTATTAAAGAAATAGAGAGGTATAAGCATCATTGTTATTACACCGCTGTACACGTTCGGAAGGTCCTCGTTTCTCGCAAGTACAACAGGTCTTGCACCGATAAAGTGGTTAGTAATAAGCTGATATACATTTTCATATATTTCAAAATTAGGGAAGTTTGTATCACTTGTAGCAGTCTGTCCCAGAGCAATAGCAACGGGAGCCAGAATGAACATAGCTGTCAGAGCTGAAATAATTGAAACTATGGCAAACTTGATCATTCTTGCGATCATAACCTTTTTATTTTTCTTCCACTCATAGTTTGCAAAGAGCACCACAATGAAATATGCAGCTGTAAATATACATACAAGAACAGCCATATAGAAGTTAACTATCATTGTAAGTGTCAGGAAAATATAGTAAAGCACATGCTTGTTTTCATGTATAAGTCTTTCTACCCCGAGAGCAACAATAGGGAAGAGTGCAACTGAATCAAGCCACATTACATTCCAGTAATAACCTGTCATAAAAGCAGTAAAAGCATAAAGCAGACCAAAAATCAGAACAGACAGATCATTCTTTTTAAAATGCTCTTTTAAATAGTAAGAAAAGAATGAAGCACTGAAACATGTCTTGATAAGTATAAAAAATGCCAGAGCCTCAGGCAAAAGCTTCTGAGGAAAAAGCAGTATCAGAAAGCTTATAGGTGAGGCAGTATAGTATGCCATCTGGGTCACAAACTCCTTGCCCAGACCGCCTTCCCAGCTGTATAAAAGGCTTTGCCCGTTTAATATACGGCTTCTCAGTTCCTCGTGGAAAGGGGCATACTGATGATAAAGGTCAACCTTTAACACGATCTGATCCCCGAAAGGATACACATGCCTTAATATGTATGTAATACACATTATAATAGCTGTACAAAAGAAAGCCCCGATAACAAATCTGTTAGAATAAAACCAGTTTTCTTTCTTAAATTCCATTACAAATTCTCCTTACTTGAATATAAATAATTTACTGAAAATGTAGTTTAAAACCACAATTACAAACTGTGCGGCAATTTTACAGAAGCTGTCGTTCCATTTCAGAACAACCGTTGTAACATTCATCCACACTACTTCAAAGCCCAGTGACAAAAGCCTTGCACCTACAAAGGCGGTTATTTCCTTAAAAAGCACACCTGCATCCATTGACATTGACTGGAACACAAAAAGCTTGTTTGTTACAAATGCAAAGGAAACAGCCAGTATCCAGCTTGCAACAGTTGAAATATTTATTATTAAAGGTGTAGGCTCCTTTCCATGAGCAAGAAGTCTTTTTACCACCTCATAGGAAACTATACTTACAACAGTTGTCAGCACTCCGAATATCAAATAACTTATGGTCTCTCTGTTTACAAGGGCTTTTATAAATGTTTCGATCATTCATATCTCCCCCTTCCATAGTCATTTACAGGATTGTCTATATTTGTCTTGCCTATGATATACACAGGTCTGTTTTTGACTTCGATATATATTTTGGCAACATATTCCCCAAGTATACCGCAGCATAAAATTATGCAGCCTCCCAAAAACAGGAGTATAGCAATAATTGAAGCATATCCCGGGAAATCTTTTCCATGTATAAGTGTCTTTATAACTATATAAATCAGATATACAAATGAAAAGGACGAAACAATTGAGCCAAAATATATAGCTATTTTAAGGGGAACAGTAGAAAAAGCTGTAATGCCTTCAATAGCATATTTAAAAAGCCCCCAGAAGTTCCACTTTGTTTCACCTGCAGCTCTTTCCACATCTTCAAAGTCTATCCACTTTGTATCAAAGCCTACCCAGCTGAAAATACCCTTGCTGAATCTCTGGACCTCACTCATTGCAATAACGGCGTCTATCATTTTTCTGTTCATCATTCTGAAATCCCCGGCACCGTCAGGCATGTCCACATCTGAAATTTTATTTATGAATCTGTAAAATCCTCTTGTAAAAAGAGTTCTCATAAAGGGGTCTCCGTCTCTTGTTGCCCTGTTTGTTGCACAGCAGTCATAGCCTTCTTCCATAGCCTTAAGCATATCGGGTATAAGTGCAGGCGGATGCTGCAGATCCGCATCCATAACAACGGCATAATCTCCCCTTGAATTTTTAAGTCCCGCATACATTGCAGACTCCTTGCCGAAATTTCTTGAAAATGAAATATACTTTACTCTTTCATCTTCTTTAGCAAGTTCTTTCATTATTGACAAAGTATCATCCCTGCTGCCATCATCTATAAATATAAAGTTAAAATCATAATCTTTTATAGTATTTATGACCCTGCAGCTCTCATCGTAAAACATTTTAAGAACTGCGGACTCATTATAGCAAGGGACTATTAATTCTACCAGCATAATAGTATCCTTCCTCTATCACGTTTAATAGCATACATACCTATTTTACCCCAAATCAAATAATATAGCAACAAATTTTTTGTATTTTTTCATTAAAAATGGCTAAAATACCATTAAAGCTTCTTGCAAGCAAATAATATTAACTTAAGCTTTCCGGAAACTAAAAGTAACCTGTTATTTGTAGGGGCGAGCATTGCTCGCCCGCAATTTTCCGTTCTTAATATTTAAATCGGCAGCAACACAAAAAATCACAGAAAGGTAAATGCACAATGAAAAACAAGCAGGAACTAACTTATACATCAGTAATTACAGGAATTCTCCTTGCCGTAGCCTTCGGCGGAGCAAATGCCTATCTTGGCTTGCGTGTAGGTATGACGGTTTCTGCCTCAATTCCTGCAGCAGTTTTGTCAATGGGTATAATAAGACTTGTTTTAAAGCGAAATTCAATCCTTGAAAACAACATGGTACAGACCATAGGTTCAGCAGGAGAATCCATTGCCTCGGGAGCAATATTTACACTTCCCGCCCTTTTTATGTGGTCGGCGGAATGGGGGACTGACCCTCCTTCCTTAATTGAAATATGCCTTATATCTCTCTGCGGCGGAATGCTGGGAGTTGCCTTTATGATACCCTTAAGAAGTGTTCTTATATCAAACCCTGCCGAAAATCTTCCCTATCCCGAAGGCACAGCCTGTGCCGAGGTCTTAACGGCAGGAGAAGAAAAGGGAGCATCTGCCTCAACTATATTTAAAGGTCTTTCATTTGCGGGGATTTATAAAATACTTTCAGACGGTATGGGACTTTTCCCCTCACAGCTCCACTATGAACCCAAAAGCTTTAAAGGCAGCGGCATAGGTATTGATATTCTTCCTGCCTTAACGGGTGTGGGCTATATATGCGGACCTAAAATTTCAGCATATATGCTTGGAGGCGGTATTTTGTCATGGCTTGTACTTATGCCCCTTCTTTATTTTATGGGCAGCGATACACTTGTAGGTATGGATTCCCACGGCATATGGAGCAGTTATATAAGGTATATAGGTGCAGGAGCAGTTGCGGCAGGAGGCATAATAAGCCTTGTAAAGTCCCTGCCCCTTATTATAACAACATTTACAAAAGCTTTTAAAGGTATGAACAATAACACGGAAGACTCAAAAAGGGATATTCCCTTTAAATATATTCTTTTTCTTATAGCCATACTCATACTTATAATATGGCTCGTTCCCTTTATACCTGTTACATTTATGGGAGCCCTTATAATAGCACTTTTCGGATTTTTCTTTGCCACAGTGTCCTCAAGGCTTGTAGGACTTGTAGGCAGTTCAAATAACCCCGTATCGGGTATGACAATAGCAACACTTCTCATTTCCGCCTTTATATTAAAAGCAAGCGGTTACGATGCAAGGAGCGGTATGATAGGCGCCATAGCAATAGGCTCAGTAATATGTATTGTAGTTGCCGTTGCGGGAGATACCTCACAGGATCTTAAAACAGGCTATATACTGGGAGCAACACCCTATAAACAGCAGATCGGGGAATTTATAGGCGTTGCCGTTTCATCACTTTTTATAGGAGCAATACTTTTTCTTCTAAACAAGGCATGGGGCTATGGCTCCACAGAGCTGCCCGCACCCCAGGCAACACTTATGAAACTTGTTGTGGAAGGCGTAATGGGCGGCTCACTGCCATGGACCCTTGTGTTTATAGGCGCCTTTATAGCAGTAATTATTGAAATAATAGGTATACCCGTTCTTCCTTTCTGTATCGGCATTTATCTGCCAATTCATTTAAGTATGGGTATTATGTCTGGAGGTCTTGTCCGCCTCTGGTCAGACAGCAAAAAAGTCGACAGCAAAACAGGTGTACTCTACTCATCGGGTATGATAGCAGGCGAAGGTCTTGTAGGTATCATCCTTGCCCTTCTTGCCATAATACCTCTGGGCGCAGGAACCCTCGGCTCATTTATCAATGTTTCAGATTCCTTTTCCCTTGGAAGTATAGGGGGATTTATAGCCTTTATACTCCTTGTAACGGGACTTATATACACCATAAACAAAAGCAGAAAATAAAACACTAAAAAAATCTCCCTTTCATGTATCAGACTTCATAAAACCTTTTACATGTAAGGGAGATTTTACACTTTGTAAAATACTAATTTAAAATTTTTACTTTTATTTTAGGTAACATAACCCCTAAATCATCAGCCCCAATATCCTTTTCTTTTTTATACATTTTTGAAATAAAGCTAACATCAATTTTGCTGTTTCCTACCGGAATACTTAAATAATCTGCAGTATTTGTTTCATCTCTCCCTTCTATTCTACGAACAGTAATTATATTATTTTTCATCAATTTCTTAAAATCCCCGTATAATTTTATTCGTTTTTCTTCTTCAAATTTATTATTAAACGCAATTACATATTTAATTTTTATATATCCGTCAACCTCTGTAACTTGCTTAATAAAACTTTTACTCTGATCAATTGCAATTCTTTTTCTGCTTCGGTATTTGATCCATGTAAAATAAAAAACGAATAAAACTAACGGAATTGTAATAATATAAAACTGTACAAATATTGAAACTTCCTTTTCAGGTTCATCAACAAAAGGAGGTTCCTGAATACAGAGAATTGCATTACGATGTTCCATTGGCAGATATGCAATTCTAAGATATTGCCCGTTTTCTCTCACAACCCCTCCTCTGTTATATGTCTTTCTGTATCCGGATGCAATAATTCCATGGGAATAGCTGAACTCAACACCGTTTATACTAAAACTTTCCATTTCTCCCTGACTATATGGTGTATAATCTTCAACATACCCTTCAACTGTAATATAATCTCCTGAATTAAAACATATAATAGGGTCTATTTCAATTATAAACACACACGCTAAAACCACAAAACAAGCAATTCCCCAAAGAATGGTTTTAAAAAACAAGATTATACTTTTATTCATTGTAATATAATTATACAAACAAACGAAAAAAAACAATACAGGTACTAAGACTAAAATATTTAACTCAAATTTAGGATAATATAAAATCAAGCTTTTACCTCTTCTCATTAAAATAGTTTTTTATACATGAAAGTCTTTATATACTACTATACATAAACTTCAATACTAATATCAATATATATAATTATTTTTAATATTTAAAATCTAATAATTAACTATAAAGATAGTATTACGTTTCTTTTACTTCCACAAGTTCTCCCTATATGTAAGCAAATCTTCCAATTCTTCTTTTTCCTCGGTATTTTCACAAAGTCCTATGGCTTCTCTGATAAAATCAATATGTTCATCAAAAGAGATCACACCGTCGCACACATAGCCAAAATCTGTCAATTCCTTGTAAACCATATATTTAAACTTATCCTCTTTAAGCAGATCAATACATATATCATAAGCCTCATAATAATGATTTGTTAAATTCAGCATATCAAGATACATATGGTAAGCATTCTCATTATTGCTGTCCCTTTCGATCCAGAATTTATATAAACTGTCCAGATAATCAAACAACTCACTGTTTAACGGATCATCTAACATTAATTTATCTGTTTTTCTTATGTATTCCTCAAGCTCGCTGTTAGGAATCATCCCTAAATCACTAATAATATACCTTTCAACATTAATATTATCTGTTTTTATTGTATCTTTCATTTCATCGCCCGCCACCTATTTATCTTTTTTAGGATCATAATTTATAAGCTTTATTACACTTTCGGCAAAATCGATCCAGTCAGCCTTTTCGTCCAGATATATCAACTTTATTCCGTGATACCCCGTCCTGTCATATTTGTTTAATGACGCATATTTTCCCCAGCCAGTATTTCTGCCGATATCAATGATCTTCTTGCCTTTAGTAGCTTTTGTATATCCCTTTATACCATAATACATTTCTTCAAGTGTTTTGATCTTTTTATTGTCAAAATAATAATATGGATTTACATTTTCCTTACTTACACTGAATTTAAGAGCTTCTGCTACTTCCTCTGCCCTATATGGAGCTTTTAATTCAACTGGATGATTTGCAAACCCGTTGTCCTTTTTATAAACTTCATTATATTCCTCAGCAGTAACTTCTCTTTCCTCAATATCACCATAAAGATCAACTTCTTCAAAAGGCTGCCCCTTTGTACCATATGTAAATATTGCAATATCATTATTCTCATCAACAAAAATATCAACTCTCATTCCATTCTTGCTTATAAAATATTTCATATGTCCTCCTTCCTGATTACCTGATTTGCATTCCCTCTGAAACTGTCATAATTTAATACTGTTATTTATAATATCATCCCTTAATTTTTCATACTTATCACGAATAGAAATGTAAATATCACCAATATTCAAAATTTCTTCAACCGCCCGAAGCTTTAATTCATCATTACTGCTGTTGTCTGCTATTAACTCAAGCAAATCAAATTTTTCATCAAATTTATCGGCTAATTCATAAAAAGCAGCCGTTTCTATGAGAAAATTAACATCTTCTTCATTATTGAATACTTCTTTACCTTTAAGTTCCATATATCTGTTGCAGAAATATTCTATATTATCACTGAAAAAACGATTGTAATAAAACCTTTCCTTATCCTCTTTTAAATTAAAACCTTCCCGAAAGATCCATACAATAATAAGTTAAGTCGAAATACAAATCTAATGGTAAATTCTCATTTTCTGCAATTTTTTCAATATAAGATTTTCCTTTTACTAAAAGTGTATATATATCTTTTTCGCAAAGTATGTTATCAATATCATTTTTTACATTCATATTATCACCTTACTTTAAAGAACATTTTCTTTATCATTTACTGATATTTATGTTGCATATGGTAAAACTTCTGTAAAAAAGAGCATTACAGCATATACGATCAAATATACAACAGTAAGTAAATGACAGGCAATGTTCTTCTTATCTGTTCCGTATACCCTTTTTATAGTATAAATTTCATATATAACAGCCGCCAAAAATACCACAGGAATAACCATTGAGAGTATATTAACAGCTTTTATGTTCTGACAATAAATTTCAATCAGTTTAACAAACTCCGTGTATATTGTTATAAACATAATTATAAAAATTTCCACACTCACAATTATCCCTTCATTATATTTTATATCAAATCATTATAAATCTCCTTGTATTCAACAACTTTATTCAGCGGCAAAAATTTTTCCGATTCAAAAAACAATTCCTCTAAAGCTCTTTTCTTTAAATCCCTGTTAACATCAGTATTATCGATAACCTTCATAAGCAATTCAGTACTTTCCCCATATAAACATTCAATAGAAAAACATGCAGCCAGCTCAATAAGCATCAGCACATCTTCATCATTGCAGAAAATATTCCCATCTCCCTTTATGTCAAAATATCTTTTTAAAAACTTTTCAGCCGATTTTAAATAAAATATTTTTGAAGTACCTATATCCTTTTCTTCTGCATTTACGCTGTTATAATACAAATTTATACACAAATAAATTATTTCAAATACTTCCTCACTTGAAAAAAATTTTTCACATTTCAAATCTGACAGATATTTAAGACCTTCTTTTTGTCTTTTCTTTAAATCACCGATATTCTCTATCTTTTTTATATCCTTTAATACAGTCAAATCATCACCTGCTTTATTACAACTATGTATTATTTAAAGTAATCTAGCATATATTTTTTATTGCTCTCCATATACTCATTTAAACTGCTCTCATCTTCACTTCTGACATATGAAATGATTTTATCTATATGAGCAATAAATTCATCTTCCTCATAATCAAAGCTTGTATACTTTTTCAAATCAATGTTTTCAAATTCTTCAAACCTATTAAAATCCCCTCTGTAATTCCACACAACCCTGTCATACTTCAGATGGAGAAGAATAAGCATGGCATATTCATAATTTTTGGTTTTCAATACAGCTGCAAGCTTTCTGAAATCGGGATATGCCTCCCGCCCGTACATCCTGTTATCCATAACAATAAGAAATTTCAGCAGCTTTTCCGTTCTGTCAAATTCATTAAATATGGGCTTAAGATATTTATTTATATCCTCTGCCATATCAGCTTCATTGTTATACTCCATACCAATCACCGGTAAATTATTTCTTATTTTTTTAAGCTCATATGTCCATGTTCTCCCCATATAGTATTTATCCGTATATACCGGGATTATATCAAAATTTATTCTTGTTCTCTTACCCGGTAATTTTTCGGCTTCTGCATACTGAATAACATCATTGACGATCCTCCAATACCTCCTTGCTGCCACGTCATTATCTTTATTTGTCAACCCCAGTTTTTCAAATTCATTATCTATGTTCACCATATCTTCATCCATTCATGTTACATTTATAGTTACATTACCATTATTCGTTTTTGTTTATATCTTCATACTGAAAAACATTCATTATTACTCAAGTGCCAAATTTCAATAAAATTTTAACATTATTCAACCTCTGTATATGAAATCTCAAAACTTATTTTTCCATTAATTTTTTCCAAAATTTTCAAATAAGTTCTGTTTATTTCCATTATTGGGATCCCTGCAGTTTTAATTTCAATATATATTACCATTTCAGATTCACAATTGTTAAAATCAATATCCTTATAATATAATTGACCGATTAAATCTTCAATAACAACAGTACAGTCATATTCATCAGTCACATCGGACTTAATTATCAGTTTATCATTAGTTTCCTTATTTGTAATTGTCAGTGTTCCCCAAATATTAAGTTCATTTTCATCATACGGCAATATCTTCACCCCTTTCATTTAAAATCATATAACATCAAACTGTAATATACAGTTAAGCTTTGACAATATTTCTATGTTTTTTCTTGAAATACTGATTTTAAATGGCTCATCACCCACCCGCAACACAACACAAATTCCCATATCAACTCTGTCAAGTTTTGACAAATATTCTGTAATTTTATTTCTGTTGCACTTGATTTCATTCAGAAATAAACCAAGAATATTATCAACATCGTTGCAATTTACATATTCCGAACTATATCTCCAATATGAAAAGCCAATATCTTTTGGTGCAGAAATATCTTCTGAAGTTTCAGTAGGTGCAATTCCCATCACCTCTGTAACAGTTTCCATATCCATGCTATCAGCATTTATATAAAATTCTATACCTATCTGAGTCAATAAATTATCTTGTAAGTCCCGATGCAATTTTTCTGCTTCCATATCTGCGTTTCCTTCCTATACATGGTTAAATCTATATTTAAGTTATCAAAATCTTTTTTCATGGTATTTATATCCAGTCCACACTGTACCTGTTATATCCCATTTATAATCATAATCTACTCATATGAATACATTCTATAATTCCCGTTTTCGTCTTTTTCACTTAAATCAAATTTTATTTTAAACTTCTCACCTTTACATGAATCAACTTCCATATAATAAAAATTATCCTCAGCATATTCATCAACTACATTACAAAAAGCACAATACGTTCTTGACCTTACAAGCTTGAATGCCTGTTCCTTAAGCTGATCCTTTTCTTCCTGTGTAATTTCATAGTCGTTATTGATCTCAATTTTCCAATTATTTCTATTACAGCCTGTCAGAAAGCAAATCAATATTATACAAATCAAAATGCACAATTTCCCCTTCATTTTAAAATTCACCTTTCCAATAACACTCATCTCTCATAATTATTGTACTGTATATCCTTACTATTAGCAAGAAAAAACATATACTTTTCTAAAGCTAAAATTCCACTATGGCGCTTTTTAAATAAAAACCCCTCCCCTGCTATTTTGCAGGAGAAGGGAAATATATTTTAATATTTAATTTTATAAAGCAGTATTATATATAGCGGTCTTTGTGTCTGCATCCCATTCAACACCATAGCCTAAAATTTCACCCATAGCTCTGAACGGTATAAACATTCTGTCATCTTTTATTTCAGAAGTAACACCATGATCCATTGTCATTTCCTGACCGTTTACCGTAACTATATTGCTGCCTGCCGTAAATATGATTCTTACACCGTCTTTACTTATAACAGCCTGCTTGGTACTGCTGTCCCATGACACAATGTCACTTGTATCTGCACTGTCAACATTGCCTCCCGTAAGAGCAACTGCCACAAACCTTAAAGGAACAAGAGTCGAATTAGAATTACTCTGAATATAAGGTGCCACATCCATAGCATATGTTCTGTTATCTACAACAATATTGCTGCTGCCGATTGATACTCTTACCTCAGGAATATTCTCTGTAGTTGTCTCTGTTGCGGCTTCTGTAGTTACTTCACCTGTTGTAGCCTCTGTAGCAGTTTCTGTTGTAGTTGTCGCAGCAGTTGTTGTGGTAGTAGTTGACCTGCTGCTTGAGCCGCCACCACCACCGCCGCCACCGCTGCTTACTCTTCTTGTTGTGGTTTCTGTAGCTTCATCGGTAGTTACTTCTGTTGCGGTTGATGTAGTTGTTTCTGTTGCCTCATCTGTTGTTTCCTCAGTTGAGTCTGTCACATCAGCAGTACTGCTTTCACTGCTTGTTTCTGTTGATGTTTCGGTTGCTGTCTCTGTTGTAGTTTCAGTCGACTCACTTGCTGTTTCAGTACTTGTTTCTGTAGAACTTTCAGTTGATTCACTTGCCGTTTCAGTACTTGTTTCTGTTGATTCACTTGTTGTTACCGTAGTGCTTTCTGTAGTTGTTTCTATGAATTCGGCTACTGAACCTATAACATATTCTCTGCCCTTTATTACAGTACCGTTAGAATCTATACTTACCTTAATATCACCAAGCTCACTGCCTTCACTGGTTACAGGGAGAGCTATATTATAATATGGAATACCCTGCGTCACATCATTGATATTTACATATACATCATCTATAGGGAATAAACTGACTTCAAGCATTTCCGGGCTGATATACTTTAAACTGTATGGCAGTTTACTTGAACCTTCATTGCCAATATAGTCCGTAAGAACATATCTGCTTTCTCTTCCGTCTGCCATAAGCTCATCATACGTCTTATTGCTTACCTCAGTTTTGAAAACAAAAGGATCGGCATTTACAAGTCTTTCATCAAACTTACCGTTTTCAACTGTAAGCAAAATAGCTGAGCCTTTTTCTACTTCATAAGAAGGACATATCTGCAATGCAACAGGCTCGCCTTCTGCCAGTGACTGTATACCATTTTCATTTTCAAGTATATTTATACTGTTATCTTCAACATTTCTAATAAGCACACTGTCTTTAAGTATTTGTGTATCAGAACTGTTTACAGAATTACTGCTTGAGCCGCCGTCACTAATCATATTAGTATCTCCTACAGCAGCAACATTATAATAACCGCCCGCAATAGACGTTCCGTTAGAATAAATACCAACTTTTAATGCTCCGTCTATGCTTCCCTCTGTCGTCATAGGCAATGCAATGTTGTAATATGGAATACCATATGTCACATCAGTATTGTTTTGATTTACCTTATTGTCCCCGATCGGGAATAACTCAACTTCAATTTGCTTTTCATTTATGTATCTTATTCCATAAGGTAATTTTCTCTCTCCCTGATTACCTACATTATTTGTAAGCACAGTTTCAATTGACGCTCCCCCGTATACCAGAGGAATCAAATCTTCATAATTTCTGCCGTTTTCAGATTTATAAATATACGGAGCAGTATTAATAAGTCTTTCATCAAATTTGCCGTTTTCCGCAATAAGTATAATAGAATCACCCGGCTCAACCTCTGACTTTGGTCTTATCTGCAGTGTTACAGGGGAACCTTCCCTAAGAGAATCTATTCCATCCTGTGTATCAAGAATATCAACACTGTTATTATTTACATTTTCAATAAGCACACATTCCCTATTAATATGAACATTTCCCTTATTTATTGTGTTTATACTTGAATTGCTGCCCGGAGACACTTCTATTTTATCTTCATCCGGATTTTCTGTTACTGTTGCAGCAGTATATACACCGCCGGTTATAACTGTGCCATTTGGATCCACACTTAACTTTACATCTCCATAGTCACTGTCCTCAGTTGTTACAGGCAGAGCAATTCTGTAATAGGGAATACCCTGTGTCACATCATTATTATTCTTATTCACCCATTCTTCATCAACAGGGAAGAGAGTTACCTCTATCTGACTTTCATTTATATATTTATATTCATAGGGAAGCTTTCTTTCCCCCTGATTGCCTATATTGTTTATAAATACTGTCTCCAGTGAAGCCCCGCCTTTTAACATATCCATAAGCATATCATAACTTCTTTCGTTCTTTGATTCATACTTATATGGATTTGCATCAATCAGTCTCTCATCAAACTTGCCGTTTTCTATATTTAATACTATTGTTGTATCACTCTCAATGCCGGCAGTTGGTATAATGCTGAGAGCTATGGGTGTACCTTTCGCAAGAGAGTCAATTCCGGACTGTGTATCAAGTATGTCAATACCATTGCTCTCAATACCTGATATTAAAACTTCATTCTTTCCAAGCTTAAACTGTGATTTGTTTATGTAGTTATCTGAATATCCCTCATCATAAACTGGTTCTTCAGCTTTATTTTTAACTTTTGCTGCAGTATATGTACCACTGCTTATTGCTGAATCGTTGCTGTCAATAGCGATTACCAAATCACCTGACTTGCTTCCCTCTGTAGTGACAGGCATAGGAATATTATATATCGGTGTACCATCTGTTACATCGGAATTATTTTGGTTTACTTTATCAGCACTTATAGGATATAAATAAACTTCAATTTGTTCCGGACTGATATACCTGAATCCATATGGAAGCTGTCTTGATTTTTCACCGCCTACATATTCGGCTAAAACCTCTTCGGGACTTCTTTCATCTGTCATAATTTCGTCATATGTTGTCCCTGTTTCATTAGTTCTGAATATAAATGGATCAGCATTTACAAGTCTTTCATCAAACTTGCCGTTTTCAACTGTAAGTATAATTGATGAACCGCTTTCAACCTCTGATGTAGGACGCAGCTGCATACTTACAGGCGTTCCGCTTGCTACAGAATCCATACCCTCCTGGGTATTCAGCACATCAATACTTCTGTCGTCTACATATTCAATAAGTATCTCATCGGCATTCATGTCCCAGATTCTTCCTACAACAGAATTACTTGAAGCTGCCATTGTCACTGCCGAAAATGACGTGACAGCCATAACTGTTGCCATTAAAAGAGCAATTTTTCCCTTCATTTCTTTTCCTCCTTATATAGTTAAATAATAAAAAACATAACAATTCATATAATAACACAGTGATTTTTTCGACAAATTATTATGTATTTTAGATAATTATATCACCAGTCTGAAATATCGTCAATAAATAATTTTCGATTTACTGTGCCTTTTAATTTCTATTATTTTGTTTTATATTTTTTATTTATTATAACACTCATTTTTAGTATTGCCAATAATAAATTCTCAATTTGAGTATTATACCCTTATTAATTTCCCTTTATTGTATAATAATTTTAAGGATGTGATCATATGGCTTTTGGAGATAAGCTTAAAGAAATACTTGAAGATCGTGAGATTTCACAAAAAGATTTTGCCGCATCATTAAATATGGCACCAACAACATTAAACGGTTATATAAAAAACAATCGTCAGCCTGATTTTGAAACAATAAAAAACATAGCATCAGCACTAAATGTATCTATTGACTTTCTTCTTGATTACAACTATAAGGAAAATATTACATTATCGGTTCAGGAAATATCATTAATTCTCAAAATCAGAAAGATGAATGTATATCAGAAAGATATTATATACAGTCTTGTTAATATAATCAACGAAAAACAAAAGAAATAACACACAAAAAACTGCATATCGTTTTCCGGATCAAAAAAACGTCATTTGAAACATTTCCAAATGACGTTTTATAATTTGTATTTTAAATTTTACTTCACAGGCACAGCGCTCTGGTCCTTAAGCACAACATCATGTGCACCGCCCTCAACAATACTTGTAGCGGAAACAAGAGTAATTCTTGCCTTCTCCTGTAACTCAGGTATAGACAGTGCACCACAGTTACACATTGTTGAACGTATCTTGGAAAGTGTAATTTCCACATTATCATGTAAGTATCCTGCATAAGGCACATAGGAATCAACACCTTCTTCAAATGAAAGCTTGCTTGCACCGCCCATGTCATATCTCTGCCAGTTTCTTGCTCTTGAAGAACCTTCGCCCCAGTATTCCTTCATATAATTACCGTTTACGATAACCTTGTTTGTAGGACTTTCTTCAAATCTTGAGAAATATCTTCCAAGCATACAGAAATCACAGCCCATAGCAAGAGCCAGTGTAATGTGATAATCATGAACAATACCGCCGTCTGAACAGATAGGAATATAAACACCTGTTTCCTTAAAGTATTCATCTCTTGCAGCCGCAACCTCAATTACAGCAGTAGCCTGACCTCTTCCTATACCCTTTGTTTCTCTTGTTATACAAATAGAGCCGCCGCCGATACCGATCTTAATAAAGTCGGCACCTGCCTCAGCAAGGAATCTGAAACCATCTCTGTCAACAACATTACCTGCACCAACTTTAACATCGTTACCATAATGCTGTCTGATCCAGTCGATCGTATTCTTCTGCCATGCAGTAAAGCCCTCTGATGAGTCTATACAAAGAACATCGGCACCTGCCTCAACAAGAGCAGGCACTCTTTCGGCATAATCTCTTGTATTTATACCTGCACCTACAACATATCTCTTGTGAGCATCCAGAAGCTCCATAACATTTTCCTTGTGGCTTTCATAGTCCTTTCTGAACACATATGCCACAAGTCTCTGCTGGTCATCTACAATAGGAAGAGCATTAAGCTTCTTATCCCATATAATGTCATTAGCTTCCTTAAGAGTTGTACCCTCTTTAGCATATATCATATTTTCAATAGGTGTCATAAACTCAGAAACCTTAGTAGCAGGGTCCATTCTGCTCACTCTGTAATCTCTGCTTGTAACAATACCAAGAAGCTTGCCTGTAGCAGTACCGTCCTCAGTTACAGATACTGTTGAATGACCTGTCTGCTCCTTTAAAGCAATAATATCTGCAAGTGTCTGGTCAGGTCTTATATTTGAATCACTCTTAACAAAGCCTGCCTTGTAGCTCTTAACTCTCTTTACCATTTCAGCCTGCTGTTCAACAGTCTGGGAGCCGTATATAAATGACACACCGCCCTCCTTGGCAAGTGCAATAGCCATATTGTCATCTGAAACTGACTGCATTATTGCTGACACTAAAGGAATATTCATTTTAAGAGGACACTCCTCTTCGCCTTTTCTGTATTTAACTAAAGGTGTCACAAGACTTGCTCTTGAAGGGATACACTCTTCTGAAGAATATCCGGGCACCAACAGGTACTCACTGAAAGTATGTGATGGTTCTTTAAAATAGTATGCCATTTTCTTAATCTCCTTTGTATAAATTTTCTTGAATCAAAATTCAGCTCCGCCGATTTTTGAAAGATAATACAAAAACGATTGCTAAAGAACACTTTCACAATCGCTTTTGCAGTTACGTCGGTAATTAAAAACTATAATAACACAATATATTTAATTATGCAAGGTATTTTTACAAATTACGCCGCATAAAATTATATTTATTATTTCATAGAATCAACAGAACCAAGAACCTTTTCGATCTTGAATTCAACTAATTCCTGGACCATATCTCTTGCAACGCCAAGGTAACCTCTCGGGTCAAAAGCCTCAGGCTTTTCAACAAAAGACTTTCTGATACCTGCTGTCATAGCAAGTCTGATATCAGTATCCATATTTATCTTGCACACCGCCATGCTTGAAGCCTTTCTGAGCATATCAATAGGAATACCGCTTGCGCCCTTTATAGCTCCGCCGTACTTATTGCACATTTCAATAACAGCAGGGTCAACGCTTGATGCACCGTGAAGAACTATAGGATAGTTGTGGAAACCTGCTGCCTCAAGCTTTTCTGTAATAGTAGCAAGTCTGTCAAAGTCAAGCTTAGCCTCACCCTTGAACTTGTAAGCACCATGGCTTGTACCGATAGCAATAGCAAGTGAGTCAACGCCTGTTCTTGTAACAAAGTCAACAGCCTGGTCAGGGTCAGTATATGTTGCATGAGCAGCATCTACATTAACATCATCCTCAACACCTGCAAGCTTGCCAAGTTCAGCCTCTACAACTACACCGTTAGCGTGAGCATAGTCAACAACTTCCTTAGTCTTTGCTACATTCTCTTCATATTCAAAATGAGAACCGTCAAACATAACAGAAGTAAATCCGTTTTCAACACAAACCTTAACTGTATCAAGATCCGGACCATGGTCAAGGTGTAAAGCTGCGTCAACACCAGTTTCATCAATAAGAGCCTTAACCATACCAAGGAGACACTTAGGTCCCGCATAATTTAAGGCAGATTTTGAGCACTGTAAAATAACAGCGGAATTCTTTGCTGCAGCACCTCTCATTACGCCCTGAACGATCTCCATATTGTTGATGTTAAATGCGCCTATTGCATACTTTCCCTCAAATGCCTTTTTAAACATTTCCTTTGTTGTAACTAAAGCCATAATATAATTCCTCCTTAATATGTAAATTATGTTATAACCATTATAGCATATTTGTAAACCTTATTCAATAAAATTATTTACATTTCAATGTTAAATTTTATACAAAATATTACAAGTCAATTTCGGTTACCGTTAGCCAACAAACCAATACAAAATACCACTTTTTGTCATTTATTAAGTTTTTCTTTAAATGTAAATAAACTATTGAAAATATTAATATCTTATGATAATATGAACGTGAAATTAGAATTTGAACAAAAAATTAGAAAAGAGGTGCATATATGGAAAAAAAGAAAAGCCCCCTTATCCGAGTCAGAAACCTCAGGAAGGAATATGTAGCAGGTGAAGACGTTGTTGTAGCCTTACGGGACATAAGCTTTGATGTTATGCCCGGTGAAATATGCTGTATATTCGGCACATCAGGCTCAGGCAAAAGTACTCTCTTAAATCAGCTTGCAGGACTTGAAAGCCCAACATCGGGAGAAGTTCTTATAGGCAATATACCCGTGTCAAGGCTGTCAGAAAATGACCTTGCAATATTCCGTCAGAGATATTTAGGCTTCATATTTCAGTCCTATAATCTGATGTCCACAATGACTGCCCTTGAAAACACAGCTCTTCCCCTTATGTTTAAGGGAATAGACAAAAAGACAAGAGAAAAAAGTGCAAGGGCTATTTTAAAAACAGTAGGTCTTGAACACAGACTTAACCACTATCCCTCTCAGATGTCGGGCGGACAGCAGCAGAGAGTAGGCATTGCAAGAGCCTTTATAACAAAGCCCAAGATCGTCTTTGCAGACGAGCCAACTGGAAATCTTGATACAAAGACAACAATTGAAGTTATGGAAATGATAAAAGGCTTTGCCCATAAATACAACCAGACCATTATACTTGTAACTCACGAACCGGAACTGGCAGAATATGCCACAAGAGTAATTACTCTTGCAGACGGAGAAATAATAAGCGATATTAAAAAAGATTAAAAAGAAAGGGACATAATTATGAACAAAAGAATTTTAAGTCTTATACTGGGAATAGTTTTAATTCTGAGCAATTTAACTTTTATAAATGCAGCTCAGACATGCAAACCTAATGTAGATGACTACACAGTAAAAAACAATGTAGATATGGAAGTAAGCCGTATTGAACAGGGCGAAACCGCCCGTATTTCCGTTGACATCATAGACGATGTTGTTAAAACAAACGAAGTAACATCACCTGATGACATAAGCATTATATCAGTTGACGGCAGCTTCGGTTCACCTGATACGGACTCCATAGAAATAACTTCCAAAGGGACCGATAAGCTTGAATTTACTGTAAAATTTAAGGAAGCCACATATTCGGGCACAGGCACAACAATAAGCTTTAAAGTAAAATACAATAAATTAAATCTTACATCAGATAAGATAATATTACAGATAAGCGAATGCAGCGAAAGAGATAATCCTAACGATGACGGCGGCTCAGGTAACGAAGGCACGTCAAACAAACAGCCCTACGTTGAAATAAGCAGAAGTAATATCCCAACCCCAATAAAAGCAAATGAGGAATTCACTTTACAGCTTATTATAAAAAACAGAGGCAGTGCCAAAATGAAAAGACCTGTAATGACAATATCTCTTCCCGATTCCATCAATTCCCTTGACGGAATGGGTAATATACAGGTTCCGGATATTGACGCAGGTACAAGCAGAAACATAACTTTAAGACTTAAAGCAGATGACTATATACAGTCCGCCTCAGAGTCAATAGATATTTCATTAAGCTATAACTATGACTCAGGTTCAGGAGATCTGACATCAGGCAGCTATACCGACAGGATTTTCATACCAATGGTGGCTACAGAAAAAAGCTCCGCACCATTAATACAGATCTCAAGAGGAAGTTTTTCAGCTCCTATAAATGCTGATCAGGAATTTACACTTCCTGTTATTATAAAGAACATAGGAGAAACCGAAGTATCAGCACCTGTGCTGACACTGACATTCCCCGATGAAATAATACCTCTTGATGACAGTTCCACAACAGCGCTTCCTGTTTTAAAGCCGGGAACAGAAATAAACAAAAATATAAAACTTAAAACAAAAAAATATATTACAAGTTCCACACAGGAAATAACGGCAGAACTTAAATATAACTATAAATCTGAAAATGACAATGTTCAGGGAACAGAAAGCACAAAGCTTATTATCCCCTCAGTCCCCAACAATGACAAGGGAGCAGAACCACTTCTCCACATTGTAACTGAAAGCACCGAAAAGCCCTTGAAAAGCAGTCAGAAATTTTCAGTAAAGGTTACAATTAACAACATAGGTGCCACAGATATTAAGGCAGGTGTATTAAGCTGGGATCCCGGTGAAGGAATAATTCTTACAGACAAAACAGCCTCTGTAAACATAGGTACACTTAAAGCAGGCAGCAGCAAGGAAATAACACTTAAAGGAAAAACAGGCAGTAAACTTACAGCCACAACACAGACAATAAACGGTGAACTTACATATAAATATGATACAAAAGAAAACACTGCACAGGGACAGGAAACAATAAAGGTAGTTCTTCCCACTCAGCCGGAAGAGGATGAAGAAGCATTAAAGAGTGCAACACCGAACATAATTGTAAATCAGTATAATTACGGCGGTGTACCTATAGCAAACGGAAATATGTTCAACTTTGATGTGTCCTTCAAGAACACAAGCAAGCAGACACCAATAGAGAATATTGTTATGAGTATTGAAACCGATACAGGACTTTCAATACACTCTGCATCCAATACATACTATTACGAAAAGCTTTCACCTCTGGGCGTACAGAGTCAGTCCATAGGTATGCAGGTCCTTCCTACAGCGGAAACAGGTTCTGTTAAGCTTACAATTAATTTCAGTTATGAATATGTTGAAAACAATGAAAGAAAACAGGTTTCATCTTCTCAGAATGTTTCGATCCCTGTTTATAAGCCCGATAAGCTTGAAATAACTCTTGAACCGCTTCCCGTTGCCACTGCAGGTCAGGAACAGACAGTGACCCTCAACTATGTAAACAAGGGAAAGGGCGAGCTTTCAAATGTCAAGGCAGAGATCACAGGCGATGTAACGGCACTTACATCAGTACAGAACTTAGGAAATTTTGAATCGGGAAAAAGCGGTACAATAAACTTTATAGTGGTTCCCGAGGTTCCCGGTGAAGCCAATTTCACAATAACGGTTTCTTACGAAGATGCCAATATGGAACAGAAAACTCTTGAATTCCCATGTACAATGACAGTTGAGGAATATGTTGAAGATACATTTTTCCCCGACGAGGGTATGGAACCGGAAGAGGAACCCTCTTCTCATACTGGAATAATCATAGGTTCCGTTATAGGCGCTGTTGTACTGATCATTATTATAATAGTTGTACTTAAGAAGAGAAAAAAGAGAAAACTTGCAGATTCAGTCAGTGTAAATTGGGAGGCAGCAGATGAAGATAAAGGACTTGATTAATACCTGTATACACAATTTGTTCCGCCACAAATCCAGAACAGTTCTTACTGTTCTGGGAGTAATTGTGGGCTGCTGTTCCGTTGTTATAATGATATCCTTCGGTATAGCAATGAAGATCTCACAGGAAAGTATGCTTGCCCAGATGGGCGACCTGCAGATAATAAATATTTACAACTCCCGTGATGATGTTAAAATCACCGATTCCGTGGTAAAAGGTATCGAAAGTATGGAACATGTGATCGGTGTCAATCCCAAAATGAATACGGGGAATATAACAACAGGCATAACAACGGCAGATGATAACGGCAGATACAAGACAAATTATTCAAATATAATAGGTGCCAAAAAAGATGCAATAGAGCTTTTCGGCTATGAGATCACAGAAGGCAGAAACATTCAGTCAACAGGTGACATGAATACTATAGAAGCTCTTGCGGGGCAGTACTTTGCCTACAGCCTTTGTGACACTCAGCGTCCCGAGGGCAGCAACACCATTGACTACTGGTCATATTTATACGGTGCTGAGGGCAAAATCGAAGATCCCGAACTGCCCGACCCCTATGTGAATATAATGAATACAACATTCCAGCTCACTTTCGGGGATACGGACCCTAATTCCAATGACAAGATAATAACACAGAAATTTAAAATTGTGGGTATTCTTAAAGAGGACTACAGCAAGGGGAGCGAAACTTCCGACGGTATAATATTTAACGCAGATGATATAAAAAGACTTGTCAAAGAATACAATCAGGCAAACAACATATCACAGAAAGGCGAACAAAGCTACAATGAAGCCTATGTAAAAGTAGATGATATAAACAATGTTGCAGATGTTGAAACTCAGATAAAAAATCTGGGCTATTCCACCAGTTCCCTTGAAAGCATAAGAGAGCCTATGGAAAAGGAAGTACGGCAGAAACAGCTTATGTTTGCAGGTCTTGGTATTGTATCTCTCTTTGTTGCCGCTCTTGGTATTATGAACACAATGATAATGGCAATATCGGAAAGAAAAAGAGAAATCGGCGTAATGAAGGCACTTGGCTGTCTTGTAAGAGATATAAGAACAATGTTTTTAATGGAAGCAGGCTTTATAGGCCTTGTTGGAGGTATAGCAGGTCTTGTGATAAGCCTCATAATATCTTCTGTAATTAACATAGTGTCGACCCAGACTCAGATAACAGACTTTGCAACACTCTGGCAGGTGCTTATGACAAATACTGACAGAGTAAGCGTCATACCCCTCTGGCTTGCAGTAAGCGCCGTTGTATTTTCGGTGCTTGTAGGCATCGCTTCCGGCTATTATCCTGCAAATAAGGCAATTAAAGTATCTGCCCTTGATGCAATAAAGGCTGAATAGCTCTGTTTTACGAAGTGAGAAGTTGGGAAAATCAGGAGTCAGGAGTTAGGAAAGTTAGGAGTGAGGAGTCAGGAGTTTAAATTACTTGCACATTGCCACGGTAATTTATCGATTAAATTCCTGTTTACCGCACCACTCCCCAAGCCTCCCTTGCCTAAAGGGCTGGTCGCATTGCTACGCAATGCTGCTCGCCTAAGCAGCCAAGGAGG
>CAJFNV010000021.1 GCA_904395805.1 Candidatus Gallispira edinburgensis
CGGCGTGCCCGCCCTCTTGGCTCCTTTTGTAAGGGCTGGTCGCATTGCTATGCAATGCTGCTCGCCTAAGCAACCAAGGAGCTGTCACCGTAAAGTGACTGAGGGTTTTCCCCTAAACCACACTATTTGACAAAGAACCATTTTTTGTTATTCAAAAGGCATATTTAACATCTTCTTAACCTCTTTATCAAAATCAGAATTAATTTTCTGTGTTTTATTGAATTCATCATATTCGGCTCTGGCTTTTGCTTTAGCCGCCTTAGATGAAATTCTTCCCTTATCTCTGAGTATATCATATCTGCGAAAAGCTAAAAATTCATTTACACTTGCAGCAAATTCCTCCATAGTGAATGTATTTTCTCTTTCAATTAAATCCTCAATGTAATCAAAATATCCTGATACAGCTCTTTCTAATTGTCTGATTTGCTTTTCTTCCAGATAGTTTTTTGCAATTATAACATCTGATTTTAAAATCCGCCCTTCCGGAGCATTTTTCCACGTAGTCAAACCCATATTTTCCTTATTTCTGTCAGCTGAATTATATACAATTTCCGCTGCTGTCTGTCCTGCAATAGCGTAATGAAATTTATTTTGTACCATTGCATAGAATTCATGGGTCACCCGGGAATTTTTATCATAGTCAATACTGCACTCTGCAAATATATCCGTGATCTGCTGCCATATACGGCGTTCACTTGCTCTGATTGATCTTACACGCTCTAAAAGTTCGCGGAAATAATCCTTACCAAAGGCTGTTTTGCCTTGCTTTAATCTTTCATCGTCCATAGCAAAGCCTTTAGTGATATATTCTTTAAGAACACCTGTTGCCCAAATTCTAAAGTTGGTAGCTCGTTTTGAATTTACTCTGTATCCGACGGAAATAATTGCATCTGAATTATAAAATGCTGTATCTCTTGTTTGTGTTTTTCCTTCAATTGCTCCATGTTGAGTGGTTGTTGCAAAAAATGCAACAACCACTTTTTCTTCCAATTCACCCTCTGAAAATATGTTTCTTAGATGCCGGCTTATTGTTGATTTGTCCACACCAAACAACTCTGCCATACTTTTTTGTGTCAGCCAGATACTTTCATCCTTTATTACAGCATTAACAGAAATTTTTTCCTGTGCTGATTCATATAACAAGAATTCAAATTTTTTATCCATTTCCGCACCCCGGTTTTCCGAATGATTTTATGCTACATCGCAATTTATTCTATATATAACTATAGATTTCATTCCCTGACCCTGATCACCTGAACATCAACACCAACATAAATATCAAATGTCCTTCCCCACGGGAAATTAAGTGTATCTATACTTACATTGTCAACACTGTACTCTTCACCATTTACACTGTAAACCTTACCTGCAAACACACTTGTAATGCTGTCCGTATCCATAAGCTCATAGAGAGTCTGAGAATTTGTTCTGTCCTCAACATTTGGTCTGTATCCCTTATTATTTAATTGAAGCTTACCTCTCTTTGTATATATACCATCTTCAATGGCATGCTGTGTAAGCATTCTGACCTGAGCAGCAGCAGTTCCTGCAGGATTTCCGCTTATCTCCTTAGCTATTGCAATAACCTGTCCATGGGCAACACCAAGACCTATAGCATTACCGTTTGTATTCCATGCGGAATACATATCCAGATCTGTAAAAGAAAGCCTTCTTCTGTTCTCTAAAATGTTTTGGGAAACGATGTTTTCCCTGCTTCCGCTGAAAAGCTCTATAAGTCCTATGTTATTTCCCTTAGCCTTATCCTCTCTCAGGCTTGTTATTGCAGACAATGCCTTGCTGCCGCCTAAGCTGTAATCATAAATATATATAGTTGTGGGAGCCTTTGTATAGTTTCCCACACTGCCCTTTACAAAGGCATATGCAGCCCTTGCAATATTTCCCGGCTCCTTTACATCATATGTTGCTACATTCTGTTTTGTATCATTATACAGAAATTTTATATTCGTTGTAAGTCCTGCTCTTCTCGCATAATCTCTGGCATAAATAAGCTGAGGCACTTCATCTGTACCGTATATGATATTGACAAATTCACTTGTGCCAGTATTTGCCCTTCCAAGCTCCTGTGGAGAATAAATATCTGAAATACTCTTCTGAACAGATGAAACACCTGTTTCCATATATGTTCTGGCATAGCTGTACTTTACAGGCGAATTATTCTTTGTCTGCACCCAGTCACAGCCCTTTTTATAAAAATATGTTATAGAATCAGGGACCTGCAGATCATCATTGCTTATTACGATCTGGTCGATTTTCCCTTCATTCTGTAATTTAAGCAGCTCTTTTGTTATGTCCGCAGTTGCCTCAAAAGGCTTTTTATAGTAATCAACGTACTGCTTATAGGGTGCCTTGTTTTTAATATTATTGTTAAAATAGTTTAAAAAGGCTTTTTCCCACTCAGTAAGATTATCAGTTCCTATCTCATCAGCCTTGTTTGCAACATAACTGAATTCCATAATATACTGTGTTGGAGTAACTTTACTGTATTTGCTGCTTATAACGTCGTAATCTTCGGCATCCTCATTGTATCTGAGGTAATAATAACCCAGACCATTAAGACTTTCATCATTGCACCATATTTCATTAAACCTTGTTTCAGGCAGTGTACGGGGCACAGCAATATTTACATAATATGTAGGTTCAGGAAAATCCGTAACAAGCTTTTCAATGTCCTCCAAAGCCTGCTGATAGTCATCATAATTGCTTCCGCAGCGGCTGCCTACAAGACCGTTTGTAATATATGATGAGGTATTTATTATAACAGTAGTGTATTCATTATTATTTTGTGATACAAGGGAATATAATTCCTCCCTTACCTTTTCACTGTTGCCCAGATGATTATCAGGCTCATATGAAGAGAAAAAGTCCAGATTTTCCTTAGACACACTGTAATACCTGTCATTTCCTATTTCCGCAAGATTTTTAAGATATTCATCGCTTATGGGTCTGCCGTCAATGGGAGCTGTAATTATTGTTCCCCCATAAACAGGCAAAGCAAAAAGCAGTGAAAATATAAAAGTAAAAATTAGCTTTTTCATTATTTACCTCCGTAATTTATTCTTATATACATTTTAACCTATTAACCGACTTTTTTCAATAGTATATACCCATTCTCATAATTAAAATGTGTTGTAAATCCAAGGCAAAAATTCAATTTATCCTATATTTAAAATAACATTTCATATATAACTTTGATTTTACCTTATCCCATTTTTATCCGCCAATTGTTTATTTAATTATGTTTTTTACTAAAAAATATAATTTTTTAAACTTTTTGCATAAAAAACTTAATTTTTTTCGGTATATTTGCACAAAGCAAATTTATTGACAAATGCTGTAAATAATATTATAATTTTATTTAAGGGTTATACAGATGAAATAATACAGCAATATATCCGTTGTATTATTTTAAACAATATGAGAAACTGCCTTGCTTTAGCACAACACATTAATGCAGTGCAGATTTCTTACCCGGTAACATATAAATAAAAGACACAGAACGGAGGAAACAAATTATGGGATATGTAGAAAGAGTTCTTGCTGAACTTATCGAAAAGAACCCTGCTCAGCCTGAATTCCACCAGGCAGCAACAGAAGTATTAACAACACTTAAGCCTGTTATTGAGGCTGATAAGAGATATGAAGAGGCTGCTCTTCTTGAAAGACTTGTAGAGCCTGAAAGACAGATCATGTTCAGAGTACCATGGATCGATGACAAGGGTAACGTACAGGTAAACAGAGGTTTCAGAGTACAGTTCAACTCTGCTATAGGACCTTACAAGGGCGGTTTAAGATTCCACCCATCTGTAAACCTTGGTATTATCAAGTTCTTAGGCTTCGAGCAGATCTTCAAGAACAGCTTAACAGGCCTTCCTATCGGCGGCGGTAAGGGCGGTTCAGACTTTGATCCTAAGGGTAAGTCTGACAACGAAGTTATGAGATTCTGCCAGAGCTTTATGACAGAGCTTTACAGACATATCGGTGCTGATACTGACGTTCCTGCAGGTGACATCGGTGTAGGCGGAAGAGAAGTTGGCTATATGTATGGTCAGTACAAGAGAATTACAGGTCTTTACTCAGGTGTTTTAACAGGTAAGGGTCTTACATTCGGCGGTTCTTTAGTAAGAACAGAAGCTACAGGCTACGGTCTTGTATATCTTGTAGAAGAAATGCTCAACAACAAGGGCAACAGCTTCAAGGGTAAGACAGTTGTTATCTCAGGTGCAGGTAATGTTGCTGTATATGCTGCTGAAAAGGCAACTCAGTTAGGTGCAAAGGTTGTATCTTTCTCTGATTCTAACGGATATATTTACGATGCTGACGGCGTTGACATTGAATATGTTAAGGACCTTAAGTTCAACAGAAGAGGCAGACTTGCTGAATATACTGAAACTCACAAGAATGCTGAATACCATGAAGGCAAGGGTGTATGGAATATCAAGTGTGACATCGCTCTTCCATGTGCAACTCAGAACGAGCTTAACGAAGAAGACGCTAAGACACTTGTTGCAAACGGCTGTATAGCTGTTGGTGAAGGTGCTAACATGCCTTCAACATTAGAGGCTATTGATGTATTCTTAAAGAGCGGCGTATTATTTGCTCCTGCTAAGGCTGCAAATGCCGGCGGTGTTGCTACATCAGCTCTTGAAATGAGCCAGAACAGCGAAAGATTAAGCTGGACATTTGAAGAAGTTGACGCTAAGCTTCATGACATTATGGTTAATATCTGCAAGAATATGACTGAAAAGGCAGAAGCTTACGGTATGAAGGATAACTTTGTTGCAGGTGCTAACATTGCAGGCTTCTTAAAGGTTGCTGATGCTATGATGGCTCAGGGTATCTGCTAATTAATATATAATAATCAGAAACGGCTTTGCTGATCTTAAAAAATAACGAAACTGCTGTGTGAATTTCATACAGCAGTTTTTTTGATTTAGGGAAATCAGCATAACTGATTTTTAATAGGCATATGATTTCCTCTGTTTAACACCGTGCCAAATTCCGATTTATCGCACTAATAAGAGTGGATACTCTTAAATTCCAATTTACCGCAATACCAACCCAAAGCCTCCCTTGCCTAAAGGGAGGAGGAGAAACGCTTGCGTTTCGGAGGAGGGATTCCACTCCCCACTCCTAACTCCTCATTCCTAACTCAATTAAATTCCAATTTACCCTATTAACAAATAAAAAAAAGACATGCCCCGATGTTTTACCACCGGAGCATGCCCTACTGCCTGTATCTGTATTTATCAGTTCTTTTTACTGTTCACACATTTTAAGTATAGCCACTGCATCGGTTATGTCAAGGTCTCCGCCGTTTACATTTCCCAGTTCCTTCTGTACTTCCGTAAGTTCAGCAATACCGCCCGCATACTTTAATACAAGAGCTGCATCCGCCTTGTCAACAGTGCCGCTCATATCCGCATCACCTGAAATATGATTATAGTACTTATCATTGCTATCATCATAATAAACAGTTTCTCCCTCAAATACGGGATATCTGTCACTTCCTATATTCTGATACCATACCTGTGTACCGTCGGTTATCCCATTATTTAAGAGATAAGCCACCTCACCCCTTGCAAATGCTTCTGCTGATTTTTGTGTACCCTGTGCTGTTCCTATAGCTGTGAGATAATAGCAGTTGTCAACACTTCCCTTACCCCTTGCAATAGTAGAGCTGCTTGCCGTACTTCCGCCACAGTTTTTAAGTGCCACATATGAATTTGATACCTTCGCACCACTGTTATTTAACCAGCCTGCAATACCTCCCCAGCACGTCGTTGAACTTCCCTCAAAGCTTCCTGTAAAAGCACAGTTTTCTATTGCCGTTACCTGATCACTGTTTGCTATTATACCTCCGTGAGTTCCGTCACCATTTACTGTTGAATTTATTGTCACAGTACTTGTACAGCTGCTTATGGTTGCTGCTGACCCTGTATTGAGTCCTGCAATACCTGCGGCAAACTTTGCACTTGTTGTTATACTTCCCGAAGTATTCAGATTTTTGATAGTTGCCCCGTCAATATATCTGAAAAGTGCCGTATATTCTTCTCCTGAATCATAACCAACAGTCACTGTATATCCATTACCGTTAAACGTACCCCTGTATGGATTTTCTGATGTTCCTATCATATACTGATAGTCTTCAAGGTCAACATTGGCTATGAGTTTTCCGTTTATACTTGTTTGACCGCTGTTTACCTTATTTGCAAACCCAACAAGATTTCCTGCATTTCCTATGAGATAAACACCGCTTTCTTCGTCATATTGAGGTGCTGCATAGTTTTCACCACAGCCACATATACCATTATCGCCTATAGTATGTTCAATTTTATCATTTTCTTTTTCCGGATCATTTGTATATGCTGCCAGACACTGGTTATATGATATGTAAACAATGTCATCGCTTATAACGGGATAAGCATCTGTTCCCAGTTTCTGTCCCCATTCACCTTCGCTTGATGAACCGTTTAAGAGATAACAAACTTCTCCCCTTGCAAAGGAGTCATCACTTACACCTTTCCTTCCCCCTGTAACAGTACCGCTCTGGCTGCCTGTTATATTGCTGCCGTCAGTATAGCAGTTTTCAACAGTACCTGCAAGAGAATCACCGTCATCTATGTTATCTCCAACAATGTAACCGCCTCTGCCACTATAGGCTGTAAAGCTGCAGTCCTTTGTATAGCAGTTTTTAACAGTACCCCCATAGCTTCCGCCGGCAATTACACCTGCCACTCTGGAAGTTGTTGCATCAACAGAAGAATTGATCACATAACAGTTTTCAACAGTTCCGCCCTCAAGAACAAGTCCGCAGAGTACACCATATCTTCCGTCGGCACTCCCTGTCTTTTCAAAGCTCACATTGTCAAGACCAACATTTTTAACTGTACCGCTTAAATTGCCGAAAAGACCTGCTGTTACATAGCCTGTATCTGCAATTGCAAGATTAGATATAGTATATCCCTGTCCGTCAAATGTACCTGTATAACCTGCTTCATTGTTTCCTTTGGCATCAAATGAAGATACCATACCTACAGGTATGAAATCTGTTATGCCATTCATATCAATATCATTCATCAGTTTTCCGTTTATGTTAGTCTCTCCTGTAAACACCATAACCGCAAAGCTTATAAGCTCCTCGGCGGTAGATATCATATATACACCATCGGTATCTTGTTCGGGAGGATTATTTAAATATTCCTCTTTCATCTGCACAAGATATGGATAATCCGGATTATCGCTATTTGTTACTTCATAAATACCATTAATTGAAATACCATATACAGTATCATTATTTGTATCTCCGTTTTTGAAGTATCCGCCTGTTATGTTTGTATTACCTCTGCTTTCGTTATATTCTCCGCCTATAGCATTTGCAGCATATGTTCCGGCAGTTATATTTAAATATCCGCCTGTTATTGTTATATTCTCTCCTGATCCGTCAGATCCGCCGCCTATGCCGGCTCCCGAAGTGCCTCCTGTGGCTGTTACTGTTCCGCCTGTTATTGTTATATTCTCTCCTGATTCGTCAGATCCGCCGCCTATGCCGGCTCCCGAAGTGCCTCCTGTGGCTGTTACTCTTCCTCCTGTTATTGTTATATTACTTCCGCTTCTGTACTCTCCACCGCCTATGCCGGCTCCCCCACTTCCTCCTGTGGCTGTTACTGTTCCTCCTGTTATTGTTATATTACTTCCGGCCCTGACATATCCGCCGCCTATGCCGGCTCCCGAAATGCCTCCTGTGGCTGTTACTGTTCCGCCTGTTATTGTTATATTACTTCCGGCCCCGCTATATCCGCCGCCTATGCCGGCTGCTAAACGTCCTCCTGTTGCTGTTACTCTTCCTCCTGCTATTGTTATATTCTCTCCTGATCCGTCAGATCCGCCGCCTATGCCGGCTCCGTAATATCCTCCTGTAGTATCAAGATTTCCATCAGTGCTTCCATCACCTGATGCACTCGTTATTGTAAGCTTGCTGCCCGTATTTGTCTTTTGAAGTCCGGCATAATTATTACTATCGTCGGCTTTAAGTGTATTTTCCCCTCTCAGCTTTATTGTTACATCTGCGCTTCCCCTAATATTAAAAGGTGTGTAAACTGTAGTTAAACTTAAATTATCAAATATAATTATGACTTCACCGCTTGATGCAGTGACCTCTACTCTGTCACTTTCGGAAGTGCCTGATATTGTATATTCACCTGCACTTGAAATTGTAAGCACATTATTACTGTAGCTTACACCTCCGCTCACATCTGTTGTTACGGTGAGATCACCGTAAGTTGTTTCTGCCCCGAAAACCGCCTGTATGTTTAAGGGCAGCGATGCCGTTAACATAACAATTGCAGTTATCAAAGCCATGACTTTCTTTTTTAAACCACTCATAAAGTACGCTCCTTTCTTCATTGCACACTGATTTTTTTCATCATAACACAAACCAAAACCCGATTCAACCACATCGTCACAAGTGGTATGTAAATCGTCACAAGTGGTTTTATATACTGTTGAAAGAAGGCTCCTTTGTATGGTAAAATATATTTCAGAGGTGATAATATGAATATTGCTCTTTTAGACGACCTGATGTCCGATGCCGAATATTTAAATAACTTAATACAGCAATGTGCATATGAAAACAATATCAGCTTAAAAACTTCCATATACACCGATGTATCGGAATTTTTCAAAGATATTGAGAAATATGATTTTTCCGCCGTCTTTATAGATATACTTATGCCCGGAACAAACGGCATTGATCTGGCAAGGAAAATAAGGGAAATAAACAAATCGGTGCCCATTATATTTGTGACCACAGAAAAGTCCTTTGCCCTTGAAGGATATGATGTTCATGCCTTTGACTATATTATAAAGCCTGCTCCCCCAAGCCGTATAACAGACATACTTAAAAGGCTTAATGATACAGTAAATGAATACACCATTACAATAAATAAAAACCATACAGTGATCAACATTCCTGCCTCATCTCTGATCTACGCAGAGGCAAGAGGTCACAATGTTTATATACACACAAATTCTGCCACATATAAGGTGTATATGTCGTTTAAAGACTTTATTGATCTTCTGCCTGACAATAAGAGCTTTTTTGTATACAGCAGGGGAGCCCTTGTCAACTTTGAAAATGTAATTTCAATATCAAATGATACCCTTATTATGAATAACGGTATAAATCTCCATATAAGCAGAAGCAAAGTATCGGAAATAAAAACAAGCTATGCAGACTATATTTTCAAAAAAACACGGAGGGTAACCTTATGAACGAAATATTGAAAATAGTCATATATTACGCAGCAATATTCACTCCATACAGATTACTTTGCTACATACCTTTTTATAAAAAGCTAAGGTTCTCCCTTGCCGTAAGTATTATAATTTTCACACTGGCTAATATTTTGCATTATTTATTTATAGCACTTTTTGTTTTAAAGGGAGCAGATGTAAGAAGTATTGAATTTATTTCTGTTTTATTCGGTATACCTTATTTTATAATTGTTAAGGAAGACCCCTTTAAACTGCTGTTTTTCTATATATTCATAATGGATACGGTGATCATCTTAAGAGGTATTTCGGTTTTCATAATGTATACATTTTTTGATGTTTCCTATACCGCCGAGATACTTATCCATACAGTCTGCTTTGCTGTTTTTCTTCCTTTTCTCATTATTTTGCTGAGAAAAGCCGTAACAATTATATTTGACGTAGAGGCACCAAAGCTCTGGCGCACTATATGGATACTGCCCTTTGTTACTTCAGCCATAATACTGATGTTTACATATGATCTCAAACCTGCAGGCAGCTACAGACTGCAGTTTATATCAGCAAGGCTTTTATTTATATTTGCAGTATTAATGATATACGGAGTGCTCCTTGCTTCCCTTAAAAATATAAAGGAACAAACCATACTTAAGGAAAAATCAGAAACCGCAAATAAACTGACGGCAATGTATATGACCCAGTACAACACACTTTATAATCATATTACGGAAATAAGAAAGGCAAGACACGACTTAAGACAGCATATAAACCTTATACAGTCCTATATAGACAAAGGTAACAATAAGTCTCTCTCCGAATATCTTGCCCTTTATAAAAAGACGATTCCCGATGATATAAAAACAGGCTATTGCGCCAATAACACAATAGATGTTATGCTTGGCTGGTACGGCGCTGCTGCGGAAGAAAACAATATTAAATTCATTACGGATATACGGGTGCCATCGGAAATAAATATACCCGAACCAACTCTCTGTGTTCTTTTCGGCAATCTTCTTGAAAACGCAATTGATGCCTGCAAAGCCACAGACCTTGAGGTCCCCTTTATAAAGGTATGCTGCACCATCACAGGAACTAATGTCTTTTCCCTTACAGTTGACAACAGCTGCAAATATCCCCCTGTATTTGAAAATGGTGTACTTATGTCATCAAAGCACAAGGGGAAAGGATACGGCACATACTCGGTAAGCTCCATAGCAGAAGAATATGGCGGTATTGCTGATTTTAAGTATAATAACAATGTTTTTTATGCCTCAGTTCTGCTTTATACAAAACATGAGATGTGATTTTTTCCAATAAAATAAGGCTCTGCTTCATCAAAGAATGCAGAGCCCCTTTTTATTTGCAGGCATACTTTCCGTAAAATATTCCTGATTACATTATAGAAATTTTGATTTATCATATTTTCAACTGTCAGATATTTTTTACCTATCTTTCATAGCCTTTATTAAATTTATGACGGCTTCTGCCTCTTTCTCGGTAAGCCCTGACAAATCTATTTCATTATTTTTACTTTCTATCCCCAGCAAATAATCACTTGACACATTAAATATTTTTATTATATTGAGCAATACCTTGTGTGATGGAAATTTTGTCCCTGTTTCATAGGCACTTACTGTAGATTTTGTTACTCCTAATTTTTTGGCTAAATATTCCTGGGTCAATCCATCACGCACACGCAAATTCCTTAATCTGTCGCCAAAGTCAACCATTAGTAAACCTCCTTTGCCTAATTGTACCATACTATATAAAATCTTTTTGAAGATTATATACACTTTAAGTTGACTTTATTGTTTCCAAATTATATAATTATATTAATAAAACATCTGAATATATACAATTTTTAATGCTCATAATGTCGAAATTTGTCTATGAGTATATGTTGAAATAATACTAACATATAGTATATTATTAATATATAACTAACAAAGGAGGTCTTTTTATGAAATTCAAAAAATTAGTATCAGTTACTCTGGCATTTATTATGTGCACAGGCACAGCCTTTGCCCATTCAGGCAGAACAGACAGCAGCGGCGGACACCGTGACAACAAGAACGTAAGCGGTCTGGGGCCATATCACTATCACTGCGGCGGTCATCCCGCACATCTCCACCCAAACGGCGTATGCCCCTACGCATCAGGGTATTCAGGTTCTTCAGGTTCAGGCAGTTCCTACACTCCAGGCACTCCTGCACCGGATCCTAACAGAAACAATGTTTACCTTATGCACACAATGCCCCAAATGACAGTAGGTGAAACATTTACTGCACAGGCTGTATCAAACAACACTTCCGCCTCTCTTACATGGTCTTCAAGCAACAGCAGTGTTGCCTCTGTAAACAGCTCAACAGGACAGGTAACAGCCAATGGCATAGGTACGGCAGTAATTACAGTATCAAACGGCTATAAGTCAGCATCATACACCGTGACCTGCAAAGGCTACATAGCCTACACAAGCACTCAGGGAAAAATAAACGGTGAGCCTGTACAGCTTTATACCTATAACGGCGAAATATACCTTCTCTGCAGCGACTTAAACAACTACGGCTTTGATGCCCGGTACACAGCGGAAAATGCCCTTGTAAAAATAACGAGAAATTCCGGCAAGGCAGTTGATCCGTCAGCGGTTATTTCTTACCCAAACGGTAAAATAGCCTATGTGGCAGAACCTACACAAATAAAAGTGCTCTGTGGTTCAAACACAAGTTACAGCAAATCCGTAAACGGTGACGGCAGAATGTTTGTTGCCTTTGATTCCCTTGCTGCTTTCGGAACTGTAAGCCGTAATGGTAATACCATTGAACTAAATGCTGTATAAATATTAAGATATCCTGCTGTAAGTTGACATTACATTTTAATAATAGTATAATTATATTACCATAGAGGCTAACCTTTAATATACTGTAAAACAAGGAAGTGTTTTTATGAAATATAAAAGATTACTGTTAACTGCAGCAGCAATTTTGATGTGCACAAGTACAGCCTTTGCACACCATGGAGGCGGACACCATAACTACGGATATCAGAACCACGGGGACAATTGTCAATATTACTGTAACGGTTATCCTGCTCATCTGCATCAAAACGGTGTATGCCCTTATGCTTCAGGCTCTTACAATGCTGACAGCTCAGCACAGGACAGCAGCAGAAACGATTGCCTGTTTTATGATATATGTTACGGAGATAATTATATGGCAGGTCCTTATTGCCATGGTTTTATCGGGCGTTCCTAAGCTCACATTCTATACAGATAAACTTAATTCATGTCAAATATTTAAACCGAAGATTTATTCTTCGGTTTTTTTATAACTAAATATATTTGACTTTGTCATATATTTTACTTGACTTCGTCATATAAATATGTTACCATATCCTTACAAATGAAAGGAGCACTGTTATGGAAAACCTTATGGAAAAAGAAATTGCGGCAATAAGACACTTTAACAGATATTACACAAACCTGCTTGGCATACTTGATCAGCACTTTTTGAAAAGCCCCTATTCCCTTTCGGAAATACGTGTTCTTTATGAAATTAATAAATATAAAAAATGCACTATAAAGAAACTGTCCGAAATATTGACCATGGACGAAGGCTATTTAAGCCGTATTATTAAGAAATTTCAAAAAGAAGGTATACTTGAAAAAGCAAGATCCGAAACCGATGGAAGGTCATATATTCTCAGTATAACAAGGGACGGGCAAAAAACCGTAGATGAAATAAACAGACGCTCTGATGAGCAGATATATGAATTAATAAAGAATTTATCAAAGGCAGAAAAGACAAAGCTTACTAAAAATATGGAAAGCATAATCACAATTTTAAGCAAGCTTCCCATTAATATTAATTAAAGGGGGATTTATTTTGGAATTTAAAAAAGCGGAAATGTCGGATTTAAAGGATTCCTTAAGTCTTATAGATCAGGCAAAGGAATATCTTAAAAATTCAGGTGTAGACCAGTGGCAAAAGGGCTATCCCAATGAGGACACAATATATAACGATATTTTAAAGGGAAATGCCTACATTTTGAAATATAATGATGATACAGCCTCCTATGTCTGCATATCCTTTGACGGTGAAGAAAGCTACAAAAGTATACAGGGTAAATGGAAAAGTATACAGCCCTATGCAGTAATTCACCGCCTTGCAGTAAGCAGTAAATACAGAGGAAAGGGGCTGGCTAAAGAAATATTTAAAGAAGCGGAAAAGCTCTGTCATATTAAAAACATACACAGCATTAAAATAGACACAGATAATGACAATGCCATAATGAAACAGCTTTTAACCAAAAACGGCTACAGTTACTGCGGTGTTATCCGCTTTGATAACAGTGATAAAATAGCCTATGAGAAACTAATATAAATCATGGGGTGATAAAATGATTGAAATAAATATATTTAAGCAGTCAGACACAGATGATATCATAAAGCTGGTACTCCACTGTCAGAACGACGGCACAAGACCTTTGGTTACGGTAAATGATCAGCCTGATCTGCTCCATATAATAGAAGAATACATAGACACGGGAGGTAATTTCTGGGTCGCAAAGAATAAAGGTAAGCTTGCAGGCACAATAGGCTTGTATCCCTGCGGAAACAGCACGGCAATATTAAAAAAGTTTTTCGTATATGAAGAATACCGCAGTGCTCCTCATCATCTGGGGCAAAAGCTTTATTTTACATTGCTTGATTTTGCAAAAGAGAAGGGAATAAAAACCATAATTCTTGATACGCCTAAAAATACGGAACGTGCCCACAAGTTTTATATAAAAGCGGGATTTAAATCCGTAAAAAAAGAGGACCTGCCCCTTCAATACAGCTATCCCTATGCTGACAGTGACTTTTTTATGCTGCAAATATAAGAATTGAGAGTACATGACACTTTAATTCAGACTTATGCCTGATTAAATTGTACTTTCGCCGAAGTTAGTCCTATTGTTTTGGAATACTGCAGACCATGCAAACCTAATGACAGAAAACTTTATATTCCCTGCATCAATAATTGCCGAAAAAATGGTTCAACAATTTTTAGTGTGGTTTATTTGATTATATTTGTTTACGACTTCCGCACAGTCTCCCTTGTAAGGGCAATACTGTCAACTTAAAGGGTTAGCATAAACCTAGCCGTTCAAAAAGGCGGCGTGTCCGCCACTTGGCTCCTTTGTAAGGGAGCTGTCAGCATAGCTGACTGAGGGTTTTCCGTTAAACCACACTATTTGACAAAGAAACAAAAAAAAATTGCCGGAAATGCTTGCATTTCCGGCAATTTTTATTAAAGCTTAGGAATTAAATCATAATATTCCTGAACAGAAGCATCATTCATAACAGCATCAATGATCTTCTTTCCTAACGGATCAAGCTCAGGTGTATCAAACTGCTTTAACTGCTCCTTAAAGAAGTCAGTAAGCTTCTTAGCACCGATATCATATGCTTCATTACCTACTCTGCCCTGGATATTAACTTTTATTAATCCCGGATGAACAGGAGTACCGTCGATCTTAACAGACTTAGGAATATAACCAAGCAATGAACATCTTGCTTCCTCAAGCTGATTCATCTTAAACTTAGCTCCGCCTCTTCTTGAAAGGTATTCTCTTGTTACCCATTCGCCTGCAAAGCCGATCTTGTAAGCACCAATATACTGGTTAGGTATAAGTATATATCTTGTGCTAGGTGTAGCTAAAATCTGCTTAAGAAGCAAGTTAGCCTGATCAACCTTCTTACCTGTAGCAAACGGCCAGTAAGAACCAACACCCTCAGACTTCATCTGGTTGCCGCCTGCATCAATTATAGATGGGTTAGCAAATCCTCTAGGTGCAACAAGTCTCCAAATCCATGCAAGTGCAGGTGGAAGAACGTGGAACATACCGATAATACCATAGTCAGGATGATCCTTTGTTGTAGGTGGAGTTCTGATACCAAAGCTTCGTACATCAACCTCCACAGCACCGTTGACAATGTTATTTTTGAGCTTTCTTGGCATAATAACTCTTGGGTTAGGACAAGGTACGCCAGGCTCATCTTCTATATGATCCCATATAAGGCAAGTAGCTCCGGGAACAGCATTCATGTTAAGGAATACCAGTGGTTCCTTTGGATGGCAGCATGCCTTTTCGGTTTCAGGCTCTGTACCATACTGGTCAATATGATTAACTCTTAAGAACCAGCCGTATTCGGCATCACAAACAACAAGCTTCTTGCTGTCATTCTGTATTGAAGGATGTGCAAGAGCCATATCATCTGTTACAGGATAAAGAGTAGCTGTATCAGCTATTGTTACATAGCTTTCCTCACCTGTGATAATGTTAGTTGCAAGGAGTACCTTGCCGTCAGGCTCTCTGTGAACAGGCTCAGTCATCTCTGACTTACCGCCGCCTGAAGCACCTTCATGCATAATAGTAAGTTCAAGTTCATATGGTGTAACGACCTTAACAGTTGAAGCATGGAGAGTTACCCAGCCTTCACGCTCACCAATGTCAAGAAGTATTGAATAAACACCCTTCTTAGCAGATGGTCCAAGGTAAAGGTTGTAGCTGAACACTTCCTGTAAATCGTAAAGTCTGTTATGAACTACGATCTGCTTTCCGTCATAGTGAGTATGTCTGAAAGTAGGTGCTACATAAATAACTGCCTTAGGCTTAAAGAAATTAGGCATCTTGCTTGCAGGAATAAAGCCCTGTAATTCAGCAAGAGCAGTTGCAAAGAAAGCAGCATTTCCCGGAACAACAGCCATACAAGGATAGCAGATACCCATAGATACATTACCTGCATAGAAAGGAACAACAATTAAGCTTTCCTGGCTCTTGAGCCATTCAAAAGTTTCCATTCTGATAGGCTCAAAAGGTTTGCCGAATCTCTCCATATGAGTAGGCTTGTCAGTTGGGAGATCATCAGCTATAACCATAGAGTTAGGATCTCTTCTTCTCATTGCAGGGTCGTCAAAATTTATAACAATACCGTTCTTACACTTTACAACGGTACCCTCTCTTATTGTTTCACCATTGACATCAAAGCATACTTCATTAGTATCTCTGTCTTTGCCGCCCATAGCTAAATCAATAAGTTCTTCTTTTGTTTCAGGTAAAATGATTTTTGCATCACTGTTCTTAATAACATCGTTTAAATTCTGAGGTAAAACCATCTTATTGAGAACATCAGGCTTATTCTTTTTTGCCATTTACAATAACCTCCTTGTTTTTGATTTACAATAAATATAATTCTGCCCTTTTATACTTAGTATAATAACCCTTTTTACAATATTTACTTTGTACATACAGGCCCGTTTTCAACTCCTTATAATATAAAGCCTATACAATATATACTATAACACTTTATTTATAAAAAAGCAATAGTTTGCAGCATAAAATTCAGTTTTTTATTAATTATTACTATATCATGTATTGAAAAATCCCGAATTTTAGCAAAAAAGCCGATTTCTCTTAATAAATACTTAATTTTTTATTTTTAGTTGTCTGACAATTGAATTTGTTAAAATAATAATATTCATTTTTTCATATCAAATCATACTTTATTTATATTTTTTGCAGGAAACACAATATTCTTTTTTGCAAACTACTTGTAACATTGTTGTGCATTATTTCCATAAAAAGAGAGAGGCACATCAGCACCCCTCTCTTAATAAACCAAATTAAATACAATAACCATATTTAATTCTTACATATCATCATAGTCATCACGGCGGTTCTTCCATTCATTATACTGATACTTGTCTATTTTTACCTCTCTGCCCTTTGTTCCGCCCATATCTGGACCTACTATGCCCCTTTCTTCAAGCTCATCTATAATACGGGCAGCCCTGTTATAGCCTATTTTAAACTTCCTCTGTATAAAGCTTGTAGATGCCTTCTGCTGTGTTGCCACAAGCTTTATTACCTCGTCAATAAGACTGTCACTGCCATCTGCCGAAGAACTGCTGTCGCTTTCTTCCCCGTGGGCTTCCGCAACAGCTCTGTCAATTTCATCTATAATAGATCTGTCATAGTGACTGTCATCTGTCTTTATGGAATTTACAATAGCCTCAACTTCTTCATCGGTTACAAAGGCTCCCTGTATTCTCAAGGGCTTATCATCAAAAGCTCTTGTTTTAAGAAGCATATCACCTCTTCCAAGAAGCTTTTCCGCTCCCGTTGCATCAAGTATGATCTTTGAGTTCACACTGCCTGCAACCTTAAAGGCAATTCTTGAAGGCACATTGGCTTTTATAAGTCCTGTTACAATATTTGCATCAGGTCTCTGGGTCGCTATTACAAGGTGCATACCTGCAGCTCTTGCAAGCTGTGTAAGTCTTACAATAGCATTTTCAACCTCTTTGCCCGTTGTCATCATAAGGTCTGCAAGCTCATCTATAATAATAACTATATAAGGCAGCTTTTCAATATCGGGCAGCTTATTGTAACCCTTTATATTTCTTACACCATACTTTTCAAGCAGGTCATATCTTCTTTCCATTTCCCTTATTGCCCAGTTGAGGGCACCTGCAGCCTTCTGTACATCACTTACTACAGGTATAAGAAGATGAGGTATACCGTTATAAACACTAAGCTCAACTTTTTTAGGGTCAATAAGAATAAGCTTGACCTCATCGGGAGTTGCCTTGTAAAGTATTGATGTAATAAGGGTATTTATACACACGGATTTACCTGCACCTGTTGCACCTGCAATAAGAAGATGTGTCATATCCGCTATATCCGTAACGATTACCGTACCTGTAATATCCTTTCCCACACCAAAGGCAAGCTTGCTGTTGTAATCCCTGAATTTATCGGTTAAAAGTACCTCACTGAAATACACAGGTGAAACCGAATCATTTCCAAGCTCAATACCTATTTTATTTGTTCCGGGAATAGGAGCCTCAATTCTTACAGACTTTGCAGCAAGAGCAAGCTCTATATCCTTGTCAAGCTTTGTTATCCTGCTTATCGGAATACCCTTTGGAGGAATAAGTTCATATCTTGTAACTGCGGGACCCTGACTTACATTTACCACCTTGGCATTTACCCCGAATGTTGAAAGGGTTTCCTCAAGAAGCTTTGACTTTCTTATAAGCTCGTCCCTGTTTGTCATTCCCGACTTATTGGGATTTTTTGCAAGAAGGTTAGGACTTGGGAATTTGTAAGGAGTTGAAGTCTTTGTGTCAAGCTTTTTGACCTCCTTTGTTTCCTCTGCCTCAATGATAGTCGGCTCATCCCCCCTGTCCTCCCACGGAGGTGTATCCTTTTCCTCCTCAGCAGTCACTTCTGTTTTTTCTTCTTTTTTATCCTCTTTCGTAGCTTCATTTACACTGTTTTCAGCCTTATTCTCTTCCTCCATAGTTACTTCTGAAGGAGCATCCTCTTTCTCATATCTTTCATCTGCAAAATGAAGAGTTGGGATTTCAGGCTCTGTATACTCCTCATCGGTATCTTCTTCCGTAATATTTTCATTTCCTCTGAGGCTCTTTTCATATTCCTCCATGTCCTCTCTTATAAAAGACGGTATGTTTATAACAGGCTCACTGTCATCATCATCGGTCATTTCCTTTGGTTTGAATATATCCGTATCAATAATGACCTTTTCCTCGGCAGGCTTTTCCTCATCGGGAATATCTATGTAAACAGGCTTATTCTGAGCTGTCTTTTTTCTTCCACTTTTTTTCATTTTCTCAACGGGAAGCTCCATTTGTACGCTTTCAGGCTCCTCCTCATAATATTCATCCTCTTCATCTATTATTACATGACTTGACCTGTATTCTTCAAACTCTTCCTTTGTTCCGTCTATCCAGTCACCCATAGCTCCCAGAAAATCAGCCACTGTTTTCCCCGTAGCAAGAACGATCAAAATCACTCCTACCACAATTAAAAGGATCGTAGTGCCTGTCTTGCCTATAAGTGCACAGAAGACACCGCCTATAAGGGCACCCATAAGTCCTCCGTTTCTGACCCCTCCATTAAAAAAGCTGTCAGAAACATACTGGGCAAAAGGCACATCCCCTATTGCTGTTCCATATGAAAAAACATGAGCAAGACAAATAATAGTAAAGAAAAAGCCTATAAAAAGAGTAAGTTTAAATTTATAAGCATACTTTGTCTTATCCATAAGAGTTTGTACACTGAAAAGCATAAGAACAACAGGCAGTATAATAGCACCTATACCGAATAAATGCTTAAGTCCCGCTGAAATATATCCTCCCACAATCCCCATTCTTTCACTTGCAATAACACATATAAATATGAGAATTGAAACTCCCAGAAGGGCTATAGCCAGAACTTCTGCCCTGAGCATCTGCTTTTTTTCGTCAAGCTTTCTCTGCTCCGCCTTTGTAAGCTTAGGTCCCCTGTTTCCGGTGTTGCTTGTTCTTGTTTTACTGCCCGAACTTCTTGCACCGGCAGAAGCCTTCTGCCCTGTTTTTTTCTTTGTTCCTGTATTTTTTTTATTAACGGCTGTACCGGACATTTACAAACACTCTCCCTGATCATAACATACATACCTATTATACCATAAAAAGCTAAAAATTTATGTTACGTTTTAATATCAAAGTTCACACAAAACCGCACGAAAAACCGCAAACCACAAAACATTAATTAAAATTTAATGTGTTTTTAAAAAAAAATAATATTATATGTATTATAATTCAAATAAAAAACATTGCTATAAATTTCTATTTATGTTATTATGGAGGTGAATAGAATGATGAGGTGACTGATTTGGAAAATTATTTTTTAAATAAAAAAATAGGTATTATCGGCGGAGGTCAGCTTGGACAAATGATGCTTCTGGAAGCCAAGAAAATGGGCTTTTACGCCGTTGTTCTTGACCCTTCGGAAAATTGTCCGTGCCACAGCATATGTGATGAGCACATTGTAGCCTCCTTTGATGATGAGGCTGCCTTTCAGCTTCTGGCAGAAAAAACAGATGTAATTACCTATGAATTTGAACACATAAACGCAAAGGCTCTTGAAAACCTTGAAAGCAAGGGCTATAAGGTTTACCCCACAGCAGCAAGTCTTGAAGTTATACAGGACAAGCTCACACAAAAGGAAGCAATGAAAAAGGCTGAATTGCCTGTTCCCGACTTTATGGTAATAAACGGTAAAGATGATATGTCAAAAGCAGGGGATGCCTATGGTTACCCCTATATGCTCAAGGCAAGAACAGGCGGGTACGACGGAAAAGGCAACGCTGTTGTAAGATCTTATGAGGATATTGACAATGCCTACAAGGAGCTTGGAGGCGGTGAGATCAGGCTTATGGCAGAAAAGATGATAGACTTTAAAATGGAAACATCGATACTTGCCTGCAGAAGTCTCAACGGAGATATTGCGGTATATCCCGTTGGTGATAATAAGCACATTGACAGTATACTTCACGAAACAAGTGTTCCCGCAAACATTCCCGAAAAGGCTGCAAAAACAGCTATGGCAGTTGCATCAAAGGTAATGGAAGTATTTGACGGCATAGGTATGTTCTGTGTTGAAATGTTTGTCACAAAGGACAACGGCATTCTTGTAAATGAAGTAGCTCCCCGTCCTCACAATTCGGGACACTATACCATTGAGGGCTGTATAACAAGCCAGTTTGAAAATCACATAAGAGCTATTGTAGGTCTGCCTTTAGGCGATACAAGCCTTATATGCCCTACGGTTATGATAAATCTTCTCGGAGAAGAAGGCTATACGGGAGATACTGTAGTTGAGGGACTTGACAAGGCTATGGCTTTAAAGGGTGTTACTCTCCATATTTACGGAAAAGCCCAGACAAAGCCAAAACGTAAAATGGGACACATAACAGTAACGGCAAACAGCGTTTCCAAAGCAAAAGCAATTGCCGAGGAAGCATATAAATATATTAAAATTAAAGCCTGAGAAAGGAGATCGATGAAAATGGTAATGGTAGGAATTATAATGGGCAGCGACTCTGATCTGCCTGTTATGAGTGAAGCAGCAAAGGTACTGGATGAATTCGGTGTTGAATACGAACTTACAGTAGTTTCAGCTCACAGAACTCCCGACAGAATGTATGAATACGCAAAGACAGCTAAAGAAAGAGGTCTTAAACTTATTATTGCAGGAGCAGGAGGTGCTGCACACCTTCCGGGTATGACAGCAGCTATTACTACACTTCCTGTAATAGGAGTGCCTATTAAAACAAGAGCATTAAGCGGTGTAGACTCTCTCTACTCCATTGTTCAGATGCCGGGAGGCATACCTGTTGCCACAGTTGCGATAAACGGCGGTAAAAATGCGGGGCTCCTTGCTGTGCAAACTCTTGCAGCCTTTGACGATGAACTTTCAAAAAAGGTTGAAGCTTACAAATTAAACCTTGAACAGTCAGTTATTGAAAAAGCTGAAAAGCTTGAACAAATCGGTTACGAAAAATATCTTAATCAATAATCACTGTATATTTTTCTGTATATTTTTCGAACGAAAATAAATAATATATATGTTGATTTTTTATCAAATATGTAGTATACTTTTAAATGGATGGGATTTAGTTATTAAATTATATTGAAAAGGAGACAACGACTATGAATTACACTAAAACTATCGGTTCAAATATCAGATATGAAAGAAAATTAAGAGGTCTCACAATTGATGATTTTGCCAAGGTAATCGGTATGGCACCTGGCTTTGTGGGCCTTATTGAAAGAGGTCAGAGAGGCACAAGCATTGCCAATATGGTAAGAATTGCTGAATTCTTTGACATTACTCTTGACGAACTCATTACAAAGGACTTATCAGAAGGCAAGGTTTCTACTCCTAAGAGTGTTAATAAGGTTGATAAGGACAGAAGAGCTTTAATAAGCATGATAAGCACAATGTCTGAAAACAAGGTACAGATTCTTGCAGCTAACGCTAAAGCTTTAAACAAATATATCCCTACTCCAAACGCTAAGGAAGCTATGCTTGAAGAATTTGACGGCGAATAATTTATAATATAACACGGGGCTGTAAAATGCAGCCCCATTATTTATTTACGGTTCAACTATTTTGGGTATGGTTCATTTTATTCTCTCTGTTTACAACTCCCGCATAGGCTTCCTTGTAAGCAGTACTGTCAACTTAAAGGATTAGCATAAACCTGACTGTTCAAAAAGGCGGCGTGCCCGCCCACTTGGCTCCTTTGTAAGGGAGCTGTCTGCTCAAATCAGTGTAGCTGATTTGAACAGACTGAGGGTTTTCCGTTAAACCACACTATTTGGCAAAGAACCTTATTTACTTATTTATATTTAATCAAGAATACCGCTTTCCTTTATTTTTTCAATCGCCCTTTCAAGTCCCCTGCAATCATGAACAAGAGCAGCTCTTACATACCCTTCTCCCAGATCACCAAATGAAGCTCCGGGAACAACAAGTACTCCTGCTTTTTCCAATAGCTCCACAGAAAATTTATAAGATGACTTAAACTTTGGCGGAATAGGCAGCCATGCAAACATTGTTGCTTTAGTCGTAGGTGCCTTCCAGCCTATTGAATTAAGACCCTTTATAAGAGTGTCACGTCTTTTTCTGTATTCATTTCTTACCTCTTCTACATAGGTCTGATCCCCCATGAGAGCAGTTATTGCAGCTTTCTGAACACCCAAACACATGCCATAGTCTATCTGAGAACGAAAAGCTCTGAATCTCTTTAAAATTTCCGCATTGCCTATGGCAAAAGACAGCCTTAACCCTGTAAGGTTATATGACTTTGAAAGGGAATTAAACTCAATACCCACATCCATAGCACCTTCTGTTTCAAGGAATGAATGTCCCGGCTCATCATCATAAACAAGCTCGGAATAAGCATTGTCATGAATAACTATAATGTCATATTTTTTAGCAAAGGCTACAAGCTTTTCATAAAACTCCCTGGGTGCCGTTGCCGTTGTAGGATTATTTGGATAAGAAACAACCATCATTTTTGCTTTTCTTGCTGTTTTTTCGGGAATAGCATCCAGATCTATAACATAATCATTTTCCTTTAAAAGAGGCATATAATAAAGCTCAACATCAGCCATAGTAGGACCGAAAGCAAATATCTGATAACAGGGATCCGGCACAAGTACAATATCGCCCGGGTTACACAGAGGGAAAGCAATATGTGCAATGCCTTCCTGTGAGCCGTTTACGGCAACAATATTTTCATGTCTGAGCTCTACCCCATATCTGTTCTTATACCAGTATACAACTGCGTCAAGAAGTTCCTTGCTTTCCGTAATACCGTATTTATAATTATCGGCGGACAAAAAAGCTTCACTTACAGCTTTTATAACATAATCTGCAGGAGGTATATCGGGAGTACCTATTGAAAGATTTATGACCTCCTCGCCTCTTGAAAGCATTTCCTTACTTTTAGTATCAAGCTCCACAAGTATATTTTCTTTTATATTACCAAATTTTTCTGAAAATTCCATATCCGTATCCTCTTTATTATTTTATCTTTCGCCAAGCTTAAGACTTGGATAAGCATTAAGTGACATATCTGCCACATTCCCATTTAAAAACTCATAATAGCCTGCCGCACCGATCATAGCAGCATTGTCGGTACAGAGTACAAGATCAGGCACACAAAGTTCAATATCTTCCTTTTCACAGGCTTTTGCCATTTCCTCTCTTAAATGAGAGTTTGCGGAAACGCCTCCCGCAAGAGCAAGTTTATTGAGCTTAAGCTCTTTGCAGGCTCTGATTGCCTTTTCAACAAGAACGTCCACAACAGCCTGCTGAAAGCTTGCCGCTATATCTTCGTTCTTAAATTCTTCACCTTTCATCTTTGCTTTGTTTATATAATTAAGAACAGCAGATTTCAGTCCGCTGAAGCTGAAATCATAGGTGTCATTTTCAAGCACAACTCTCGGGAAATTAACTGCCTCGGGATCTCCCTCTTTTGCAAGCCTGTCTATCTGAGGTCCGCCCGGATATGTAAGCCCAAGAACTCTTGCTACCTTGTCATAGGCTTCTCCTGCCGCATCATCCCTTGTATGACCAAGTATTTCAAAGTTATCATAGTCCTTAATATGCACAAGATGAGTATGCCCTCCGCTTATTACCTCGCATACAAAAGGAGGCTTCCATTCCTTATTCTGAATATAGTTTGCAGCAATATGGCCTTCAATGTGATGAACAGGGATCAAAGGCTTGTCAAGGGCAAAAGCCAGTGCCTTTGCCTCTGAAAGTCCCACAAGAAGAGCTCCCACAAGTCCGGGACCGTATGTAACGGCAACTGCATCAATATCTTTTTTATCTACTCCTGCCTCATCAAGAGCAGCATCTATGACCCAGTCAATAGCTTCTATGTGCTGTCTTGATGCTATTTCAGGCACAACACCGCCGTAAAGCTTATGAGTTGCGATCTGTGATGAGATCACATTTGAAAGTACCTCCCTGCCGTTTCTGACAACAGCAGCGGAAGTTTCATCGCAGGAGCTTTCTATTGCAAGTATTGTTATATCTTTATCCATTTTTTCTCACTCCAAATGTTAAACTGTACACTACAAAATAAATTCCCAATGCCACACAAAAAAGAGCTAAAATCAAATCATGATCCACATATTCAAAAAACCTGTTTTCAAGGTTCAGCACAGCATTGTAATATTTACCCATAAAGCCGTATAAACCCCAGTTCTTTAAAAGCTCAGTGATATACGTTTTTTCCGTTGCAAGAGCCATTATAAGACTTGAGATACAACCGAAAATAAGAAAGGCAAGTGCAAAGGGACTGAGCTTTTTGTCAATATCCACATTTTCTATTTTATTCATTACAAGCTTTTCAAAATCATCGGGAGGCAAACACTTATTATTCACATCCCTCACCTCTTTCCAGATCCATTTTAAGCATTTTTCTTGCTCTGTATATCCTGTTTTTTACCTTAGTAAGGGGGATATTCAAAACTTCCGCTATCTCGGCATACTTCATACCCTGGCTGTAATACATTACAAGGGGCAATCTGTATTTATCGGACAGGCTGTCAATTGCAGAGTTCAGCTTTTCCCTGTCCTCTCTTTTAAGATATTCCTGTTCGGGAGAAACTGCAGTATGATGAATATTATATTCACTTTCTTCAATGGGAACAGTCTTTATTTTATTTTTGCGCATATAATCTATTGTATGGTTTACAGCAATTCTTATGACCCATGTGGAAAAGCTGTAGCCGGGATCATACCGTTCAAGATTTTTATATATTTTAACAAATATTTCCTGTGAAAGGTCAAGGGTATCTTCATAATTCCCTATTGCATTGTAAACCTTTGAAAACACAAGATTTTTATATCTGGACACTATTTCCGAAAAAGCGTCCTTGTTGCCCTTAAGACATTCTCTGACAATTTCATAATCTGTCATGGCAACACCTCTTTCAAATGAAAAGCTTATTCACCATCAAACATAAGGGAAACTGTTTTTCTGTCTTTACCCAGATGAGTATTTTCAAAAATATCTCTTGCATTTTTAATATACATTTCAGGAAAAGGCATAGCAGGGCTGAAATGAGTAAGCCACATCTCCCTTACATTTCCTGCCTTTGCAAGCCTTGCAGCCTCGGAAAAAAGCATATGCTTGTATTCCTTAGCCTTCGCAAGCTTTTCTTCCTCACCGTACATACCCTCACATATAAACAGATCAGAACCCTCTATAAATGCAGGCAGTCCGTCCACAGGTCTTGTATCAGTACAGTAGGATACACTAAGTCCTCTTCTGTCATCTCCCAGTACCATATCAGATGTATATATTTTGCCCTCATACTCGACCTCGGGCTGTTTCTGGAGAACAGACCATACCCTTTTTGGTACATTAAGCTCTATTGCCTTCTCCACATTAAAACGTCCTGCTCTTTTAACATCAACTCTGTAGGCATAACAAGTAATTTTATGGTTGACCTTAAGGCTTTTTATATTAAAAACACCGGCATTTAATCCCTCATCTGGCTCCAGCTCCGCTATTTCCACAGGAAAAGGAAGCTCCGGGCATATAGCCTTTAATCCGTCATATATTTTAGAAAGTCCCTTAGGTCCCGCAAGAATAAGAGGCTCTGTTCTGAAAGAATTTCCTATTGTCAGGAGAAGTCCGGGAAGTCCCGAAATATGGTCTGCATGATAATGTGTAAAACATATAACATCAATATTTTTAAATCCCCAGCCCAGCTGTTTCATAGTGACCTGTGTACCCTCGCCGCAGTCAATAACCATCATTCTGCCCTCAAGCCTTAACATAAGGCTTGTAAGATGCCTTTCAGGCAGAGGCATCATCCCTCCGGTACCAAGAAGCGCAACATCCAGCATATTTTATCACCCTTCACCAAATAAGTGTCCTTTACAACATTATTCTACATAAAATAAGGTGTGAGCCCGGCCCACACCTGAAATTCATACTTTTTCGGAATTACTTGCTTTCAGAGCTTACATTAGGCGCCTTGTTACCGATAATTTCACTCTTTTTAACAGGAATTCTGACACCTCTGTTAGTACCGAACTCAACAGTAATAACCTGGTCATTCATTTCAACAACTCTACCGTAAAAGCCTGAGGAAGTCATAACATCATCACCGATCTTAATAGATGCCTGCATTTCCTTTAACTCCTTGTCCCTCTTTCTTGAAGGTCTTATGGCAAGGAAATAAAAAATAGCAATAAGAGCCACAACATAAATAATCATACCAAATGTACCAAAGCCTGCACCACTGCTTGTCTGAGCGGCATCAGCAGCCTGTGTAACAGCCTGACTTGCTGAAGCTGCAGCCTGTGTGGCAGCTTCTCCTGCACTTTCCATAACTACGGAAGGTCCTCCTGTCAGTAAAGACAATAATAAGTTCATTTCTTAATCTCTCCTATACATATATATTTATTTTATTTTACCAAATATAGAGAACATAGTCAAGGTATTTAATTTTAAAAAAGTCTTGTATTGTCTTGTATTGTTTACATTTTATGCACCCCTTGCGTATTGCATTGTTTTATACTCATATGGTATAATATTATATGGTAGGAACAACCTATCTGCAAGAGGGATTGACAAGGCGGTTGTGCCCCTGTTTATATATTGTAGATATATACCTATAATATGACTTATGAGCAGCAAATTGAAAGCTCGCTTTCAATTTTGTGCGAAAAGTCACCGAGGCATAAGCCGAGGTATTATATTAGCCCTGTTTAGCAGGGCAGCTGTGGAACACAGCAATCAGAACATAGTTCTGATAATATATGAAAGGGGTGATATTATGGACAATGATATTTTATACTTAACATTGTTAATTATAATATTATACATAATACGAAAATAGCCGCCCTACCCTGACAAAGTAAGCGGCTATTCTGCAAATACTTTTGTGGGGCTGCAACCGCTGAGGTTGCTCCCTCTTGTATTATTATAATATCATATCTATTGCTGACAGTCAAGTTAAATTATTGTATCGCTCCCCGGGATTTAATTTTTTAAAAAATATCTTGTATACTTACTTTACAGGTATTATACTATAAAAAGGAAATCAAGGAGGTAAATATTATGTCATTTAATAAAGTATACGAATTTTTCAAAGAAAAAGGTCTTGCAGACCGTGTTATGGAATTTGATGAATCAAGTGCAACAGTTGAGCTTGCAGCTCAGGCAATAGGATGCGAACCTGCAAGAATAGCAAAAACAATGTCATTTTTAATTGATGACAAAGCAATTTTAATAGTTACAGCAGGAAATGTGAAAATAGACAATAAAAAATACAAGGCATATTTCCATACAAAAGCAAAAATGATCCCATGGGATGATGTTGAAGAATATATAGGACACGCTCCCGGAGGAGTATGCCCTTTTGCAGTTAAAGAAGGAATAAGTGTGTATCTTGATACATCTCTTAAAGCCTTTGATATTGTATATCCTGCCGCAGGAAGCTCCAACAGTGCTGTAAAGCTCACACCTGATGAGTTATATACATTATCGGAAGCAACAGACTGGATCGATGTGTGCAAAACAATTGAATAATCAAATTTTTTAAACATATAAAGGGCGGACTCATTTAAGGATCCGCCCTTTATAACTTAACTTTTCATATTTTTGCCACTATTACACAGCTTCCCTGTGCCTTGCATCTTACCTTAATACAGCCGTCCTCTGCTGTATAAAGCTCATCCTCTCTGTCCCATGAGTCCTCACCGGACTGAACTACCCTGTTAAACAAAGTGCCGTTAGGTGCCTCTATTCTCCAGACAGGTACAAGCACTTCCTGGGCAGTGTCATTATTGTTTATAACAACAATTATTTTTTCATCTTCTGTCCAGCGGCCGTAACACATAATACCATAGCTCATATAGAGATAGTCAAGTGAACCATAGGCGAAGGCTCTGTATCTTTTATGAATTTTAATAAGAGTCCTGTAATATTCAAGAAGGTCCTTATCTTCTCTTCCCCATGGATACGTTCTTCTGTTGTCCGGGTCGGTCCAGCCTGTAAGACCGGCCTCATCGCCGTAATAAATCGTAGGCGCACCTATCCATGTCATCTGAAAAGTAATAGCCTCTCTCATAATATTTTTATTTATACCTGTATCGGCTTCCTTTGGACCCATTGTATGAAGCCTGCCCACCTTTTTATTTGTTCTTGTGAGAAATCTTGAATGGTCATGATTTGAAAGCTCATTCATAGCAACAGCAAGACTTTCAAAGCTGAATCTTGACATATAATAGCGCATTTTCGCCTCAAAATCCCCTGCGTTGTTATACTTATCCCATGAACATTGCTCACTGTGCTTTTCCATACCTGTTAAAAACCACGTTATAGGCTCCATGAAAGCATCGTAATTCATGACTGTATCCCACTGATCTCCGCCAAGCCAGTCCTTAGGGTCACCGTAATGCTCCGCAAGTATAATTGCATCGGGATTTGCCTCTTTAACAGCCTTTCTGAAATCTCTCCAGAACTGCATGTTAAATTCCTTGCTTGTTCCCAGATCGGCAGCCACATCAAGACGCCATCCATCGGCATTGTAGGGAGGAGAGACCCATTTTTTACCTATTCCTATAATATAGTCATAAAGCTCCTTTGAGCCCTCATAGTTAAGCTTTGGATGATTGGAATGTCCCCACCAGCCGTCATAGCTTTCATTTCCCGGCCAGTGACCGCCATGCCAGCTGAAAAAGTCATGATACTGACTTTTTTCACTCATAAACGCGCCATCGGGATAACCGTTCTTTTTGTAAAATCCTTCCCTGTCAAGCCACTTGTTAAAAGCACCGCAATGATTGAAAACACCGTCAAGTATTATCTTTATACCGTTTTTATGGGCAATTGAGATCAAATCTGCCATAAGCCTGTTGCTTGCTTCAAGATTTTCTTTGTCCGTTGTTCTTATCATATACATTGTTGCTTCAGAGTTATCCTTTTTACCTTCTTCAAGAGGCTTTCCTCCGTCATTTATGATAACTCCGTAATGAGGGTCAATGCTGTCATAGTCCTGAATGTCATATTTATGATTACTTGGAGATACAAAAACCGGGTTAAAATAAATTACATCCACCCCAAGATGTTTAAGATACCCCATTTTTTTAATTACACCCTTCAGATCTCCTCCGTAAAAATTGCACACATCAAGAAGTTCAACGGGAGCACTCCAGTCCTTTACAGCCTTTGAAGTCACACCTAAATATGCATATTCATTATCCACAACATCGTTGCTTTTATCTCCGTTATAAAATCTGTCCACATAAATCTGATACATGACTGCACCCTTTGCCCAGTCGGGAGTTCTGAAGCCTGGGATCACAACAAAGTTATAGTCACTGTTTACAGTCTTTACAAGACCCTGCTTATTATAAAAATAAACACGGTCTTCCTTTACAAGCTTAAAATAATAGCTATCTCTGCTCTCACCGCATATAAAGCTTCCCTCATAATAGTCAAAATAGCCATCGGATTCCACTCTGTCCATTTGATAGCTTTCTCCGCTAAAGAGGACATAAACTTCATCCAAATCATCTTTTCCTGTTCTGATTTTAACTGAAACCTTCTCATTAATATCCGGTGAAACTGGATCTCTGTAATTTTCGCTTTCGTCAGAGAAAATGGCATCAACATTAATATAATCAAAATTCATTTTCGCCAAAAGCAATAATCTTTCAATATAATCAAATTTCTCCATAATTTTCACCTCATAGCATTCTATACTTAAATTGTAAGGGCAAATCACAAAATTGTCAATGATTTATGGCTGATTGTCATTTACATTTAACATAACTTAAGCTATACTAAATAAAAGGATGTGATTTAATGAAAATAGACCTTTGTCAGACAAATATAATATGGGAAAACAAGAAACTTAATTTGCAGAAAGCAGAAAACTTAATATCAGAGAGTAAAAGTGACGTATTATTTTTCCCCGAAATGAGCTTTACGGGTTTTTCAATGGATACCGATTTGACAGGAGAAAAGGATAACTTCACTGTTAATTATATGCAGAAGCTTACGGTTAAATACAATAAGTCTGCTGCATTCGGCTGGGTATATAAAAATAAGGAAAAAGCAGAAAATCACTATACATTTATAGACAGCAAAGGTAATATTTTATCGGACTATGTAAAAATACATCCTTTCAGCTACAGCGGCGAGGACAAATACTTTAAAGGCGGAAATAAAATAAATATATTCAGCTATAAGAATTTTAATATATGCAATTTTATATGTTACGACTTGAGATTTCCCGAAATATTTCAGGCAGCATCAGAAAAAGCAGACATTATAACAGTGGCTGCCTGCTGGCCCGAGACAAGAAGAGAACACTGGCTTACTCTTTTAAAAGCCCGTGCCATAGAAAATGTGTGCTATATCGCTGCAATAAACTGTGTGGGAAACATCGGCGGACTTGAATACAGCGGTGACAGCTGTATAATAGATCCAAAGGGTGAAATAACAGAAATACTGTCCTATAAAGAAGGGATAATAAGTGCGGAAATAGAAAACGATGTATCATTACACAGAAAAAATTTTCCCGTAAAACAAGACAGACGTAAAGATTTATACAAAACTCTTTTATAAAGTAACAGCCTGTTTCCAATATCAGAAACAGGCAATTTTTTATGCACCCCGGGGGAATTGAACCCCCATTTCCCGGTCCGGAGCCGAGCGTTTTATCCATTAGACTAGGGATGCGGAATATATTTCCGGCTGATACAATGTCAGCCGGATTTTATTATTTTCTGTACTTCTGAGGCTCGCTTTCATAGAGATTATTTCCCTCACTGTCAATTATAACTATTCCCGGGAAATTTTCAACCTCAAGTCTGTGTATAGCCTCTGAACCTAAATCCTCATAATCCACAACTTCACACTTCTTTACGCATGTACTTAAAAGAGCTCCTGCTCCGCCCACAGCTCCTATGTATACTGCTCCGTACTTCTTCATTGCATCTATGACAGCCTGACTTCTTGCTCCCTTTCCTATCATGCAAGTAAGTCCAAGCTCAATTGTCTTTGGAGAATAAGCATCCATTCTGTAGCTTGTTGTAGGTCCGACCGAGCCTATAGGCTCTCCCGGCTTTGCAGGAGCAGGACCTGCAAAATATATAGCCTGATCGGTCAGATCAACAGGCAGGGGAATACCCTTTTCATAATTATCAAGCATTCTCTTATGTGCTGCATCTCTTGCCGTATATATTACACCTGTTATGGTAACAATATCTCCCGCTTTAAGCTCTCTTGCCTTTTCTCTTGTAATTGGTGTTTGTAAGCTTATATTCACACTACCACTCCTCTCAAGATAAATAATTACAGTTCACATTCACTGTGTCTTGTAACATGACAGCTTATATTTACAGCTAAAGGAAGCCCTGCTATATGGGTCGCATATGTTTCAATATTAAGACCAAGAATAGTGGTGTTTCCGCCAAGTCCCTGAGGTCCTATACCAAGATCATTGGCTCTCCTGAGAAGTTCTTCTTCCATCTCTCTTATATGCTTCTTTGGAGATTTAGACCCTATGGGGCGTAAAAGTGCCTTTTTTGCAAGGAGCGTACACATTTCAAAATTGCCTCCTATGCCTACACCCACAACCATAGGCGGACATGGATTGGGACCTGCCTTTTCAATGCAGTCAATAACAGCATTTTTCACACCCTCAATACCGTCTGATGGTTTAAGCATATAAACCTTGCTCATATTTTCGCTTCCGAAACCTTTGGGAGCCACTTCAATATGTACCCTGTCACCTTCAACAATATTGTAATGTATGATTGCAGGAGTATTATCCTTTGTGTTTACTCTTATAAGAGGGTCCTCTACTACTGATTTTCTCAGATACCCTTCCTTATAGCCCTGACGAACACCTTCATTTACAGCCTCTGTAAGACTGCCTCCCCTAAAGTGAACCTCCTGACCTATATCCATAAAAATAACTGCCATTCCCGTATCCTGACATATAGGCTTCATTTTATCCTTTGCCAGATCTGCATTTTCTATAAGCTGTGACAAAATATTTTTGCCTATTTCCGACTTTTCACAATTTCTTGCATTTTCAAGAGCCGAATACACATCTGAATTAAGGCAGCAGTTTGCATTTATGCACATATTTTTGACTGCCTCTGTAATTTGTGACACATCTATTTCTCTCATGGCATTATCTCCTTGTCTTTAGTCAATTAATTATATCAGATTTTATTTTCATTCTCAACAGTAAAAGTCTATTCCTTTACACATCTGAATCTTATTCTCACATAGTCAACATACCAGCTGCCATCTTTACAGAGAACGGGTCTAAGCTCCTCAACAGCCTCATCAATGATTTCCTGTGTTTCCTCAGGGGATATATCCTTAAAAGGAGCCATATTGAACATTCTTATCCAGCTTTCAAGTCCGTTTTCCCCTGTCTGCAGTGTAGGTCTGTCAAAAAGCACGGCATATTTTACAATAAGTCCTGCTTTTTCAAGGAGAGGAGCATATTCTCCTATTGTAGGGAAATAAAAGTTTTTAATATATTTATATCCCCTTTTATCAAATATTTTTCTCAATGCGGAATGTACGGTTTCGGCACAGCCATATCCGCCGAATTCACAGACAAACTCTCCGCCCTTTTTTATATTTGAGGATATATTGTTTAAAAGTTCCTGATGCTTTTCCTTATCTATCCAGTGAAGTACGGCATTTGAAAATATACCGTCAACAGGATCAATTTTGAAATCAAGGGCATTACCTTTTATAAATTCAATATCACTGTAATTTTTTCTTGCGATTTCGAGCATATCCTCTGAATCGTCAATACCAGTAACATTATATCCTTTTTCTTTAAGTTTAATACTCAGGTTTCCGTTACCGCATCCCAGATCTATAACAGAACTTGCCTCAGGAAGCTCAAGAAGCTCAATAACATCCTCACCGTATTTATAAACAAATTTAAAATCCTCAGCATATTTTGAAGCATCCCATTTTATATTCATTTAATCACTTCCCCGTATAATAATAAATAATAAAAGAGCGTGAAGATACACGCTCTAAGTTTAAAATTATTTATTAACTCTACCTAAATATTCACCTGTAGCAGTATCAACCTTAATGATCTCACCCTGATTAATGAATAAAGGTACATTAACAGTTGCACCTGTTTCAACAGTAGCAGGCTTAGTAGCACCTGTAGCAGTATCTCCCTTAAATCCCGGCTCAGTATCAGTAACCTCAAGCTCAACAGCAATAGGAGGTTCAATACCAAATACCTTACCCTGATAGCTGAGAACCTTTACAGCTTCATTTTCCTTAACAAACTTAAGCGCATCTCCTACTTCGCTTGCAGGAATAGGGATCTGGTCATAAGTTTCAACATCCATAAAGTAATAAAGCTCACCATCATTGTAAAGATATGACATATCCTTTCTGTCAATATGAGCCTTAGGCATTTTTTCAGTTGGTCTGAAAGTTTTTTCTACAACTGCGCCTGATACAAGATTCTTTAACTTAGTTCTTACAAAGGCAGCGCCTTTACCCGGTTTAACATGCTGGAACTCAATTATCTGATAAATATTTCCCTCGTATTCCATAGTAACACCGTTTCTGAATTCACCGGCAGAAATCATAAATTTTTCCTCCTTAAAAAATAAACATATTTATATAATAATAACCTATATTGACAAAAATTGCAATATATTTTTTGATCTTATAACAAAATTGTTATAAATAAAAGACATTTTAATGTTGTAACTTTGCTGTAATCTCTGTAATATAATTGTAATAATGTTCGATATTTTTTCGATTTTTTAAACCCTCGTGGATAACTTCTCTTTTCCACAAGAAATTATGTTCTGTAATTGTGGATAAGTGGGATAACTTTGTGCATTACTCCTGAGAAACAAGCTTTTCCCCCAGTTTTACAACATCACCTGCACCCATAGTTATCAACATATCCTGTGGATTACAGTTGTTGATAATATAATTTTCGGCATTTTCAAAGGAACCGCAGTATTGTACATTTCCTCCATGTTCGACAATCTTTTCTGCCAGATCCCTGCTGGTTACAAGACCTGTATCCTTTTCCCTTGAAGCATAAATGTCCAGAAGCACTACCAAATCAGCTTTAGAAAGAACTTTCGCAAAATCGTCCAAAAGTTCATATGTTCTGCTGTAGGTATGAGGCTGAAAAGCTATTACAAGCCTGCCTATATCGTTAGCTCTGGCACTGTTTATAGTTGCAGCTATTTCTGTAGGGTGATGAGCATAATCATCTATTACAGTGACCCCCTTAAAGCTTCCCTTGTACTGAAAACGCCTGTCTGTGCCGTGATAATTTAACATACCCTTTACTATATCTTCGGTTTTAATACCGTATCTGTAAGCAAGGGCAAAGGCTCCCAGAGAGTTATATACATTATGCTCCCCGGGTATTGAAAGTTTTATTTCAGCAATTTTATTGCCTTTATGGCATACTGTATATGAACCATGTCCCATTGGATCATAAGTTATATTTTCAGCATACCAGTCACTGTCACTGTTTTTGCCATAGGTTTCATAAGGACATTTGATACCATCCAAAACCTCATTAAGCCTTGGTATTTCATTATTTATAACAAGAAAACCATCTGCGGGAAGCCTTTTGGCAAATTTGTTAAATGACTTATAAATATTATCCAGATTTTTAAAATAGTCAATGTGATCTTTATCCACATTTAATATTATAGCAGAGTGAGGATTAAATTTCAAAAAACTGTCACAGTATTCACATGTTTCAAGAACAAAATAATCATCACCGCCTACTTTATAATTTCCGCCTATGCTGGGGAGCATACCGCCGATCGATACGGTAGGATCAACACCTGCCGCCATAAGTATTTCAGCAACAAGAGAAGATGTTGTTGTCTTTCCGTGAGTGCCTGCTACAGATATAGGATGCTTATATTCAAGCATAAGCATACCAACAAGCTCAGCCCTGTCAATAACTGTTGCCTTTGAAGCCCTTGCTGCCTTAAGTTCGGGATTATCCTCCTTTACTGCGGCAGTATATACAACCAGATCAATGTCATCGGTAATATTTTCAGCTTTCTGACCGATAATAACATTAATCCCCTTTTCAACAAGACTGTCGGTAACTGCCGTCTGTACACCGTCAGAGCCTGAAATAACTTTTCCTTTTTGCAAAAGTATTTCCGCAAGGCTGGACATACTTATACCGCCAATACCTATGAAATGAATTTTATTAAAATCCTTAAGTAACATTAAAATCTAACTCCTTAAAAAATATTTATTTTGTCGCTTCAAAAAAGTCATGTGCAAGTGCTGCCATGTCATCATAAGTATAATTTCTGCTTATTGACTCAAGAGTATAGCCGATACCGTCCTTATACCACATAAGCTGCTGCATAGGCAGGAGTTCTCCCAGTGAATTACCGTATCTTACAACTACATTTCCCGCTTCTTCTGCATTTTTTACATATTCGGGGACCTCTGTTTCGTCAACTGTATAATACAGGTTTCTGTCATTATACACAACGTCAATTCCGTCAACATTGTTATTCTGTGCCTTTGTTTTTGGAAGCATTTCATTGTATTCATCCTCTGTCATTGCCTTAGCGGTAACTGAGAGTCTTTCTCCGTTAGTAACAGCATTTGCAAGATAGTTATATTTAATACCACCATCTTCTGTTATTTCATAATTATATAAATTAAACTGCTGATTGATCTTACTTGTCTGCATTACATTTTCAAGTCCGTTTTCTTCAAGCTCGGCATCAGTCGGAAGATCACCTTCTTCAATTTCTGATATTTCAGCTTCCTGACCCTGTACTATACCTCCGGTAATGCTTTCCGTATCCTCTGTATTCACGGTTTCAGCATCTCTTCCGTTTTTTACAGCTATCCTTGCAGCAACTGCTATAATTATTACAAGCAATATTGCTATAATACCGTATATAAGCTTATTAAAATTAGATTTACTTTCCATAGTTATTATTTCCTTCCTAAATTAATTATTTATAATTATATCATAAATTAACAAAATTTGAAATAGCAAAGTAGCTTTTTGTACTATGAAATTTATTGCTACATAAAATAAAAAATAGAAAGGAGAAGTGATATAATGGACAGTTATATAATAAGAAACACTGACAGTATTTATTCGGTATATCATGAAAACAATTGCATTTATCAGAGGAAAAGAACTGATACGGGATGGAGCGATCCAAAGACACTGGCAGTAAACACGGGAAAAAGCTTTTCACTTTTACGCAGTCCCAAAGGAAAGCCTGTTGTTATATATTGTGACAAAGGAGGAAATATAATGCTTGCAGGAGATGACAATCCCCGCAAAATGGTCTTACGAAATACATCGGAAATAAAAACAATGCTGCACATTGACGGTATCATGAAAGATAACACAATAAGACTTTTTTACAATAAAGACTATATAAACGAAAGCTATCTTACAGAACAGCACAGAAGAGAGGACGGAAGCTGGTCAAATCCCCTTGTCCTTGACAGCTATATACAGGATAATAATATGACAAAAATAATATGCCTTAACGGCAATTACATAATTTTCTATTCAAAAAAAGTACCCGAACAGCAAATAGGCTACAGAGAAATAGGTTTAAATTACATAAGCGAATTTAAACTTCTCTATTCAACAGGCTATAAAATATGTGACTATTCTCTTGCAGTGACAGAAGAGGAAATACATATTGCCGCAGTAATAAACACATGCAGAACAAGCAAACTTGTATATGTAAAAAAGAACAGCGGCGGAATATCAAAAGCAATGATACTTTATGAAGGTCCCGTAAAATTATGCCATATTTCAATACAAAACAACAAGCTTATTATTATTTTCAGTACATCAAGAGGAAATCAGCAGGTAACTTCTTTTGACATGGGGGCAAGCTTTAAGAGAACAGAACCTTCAGCACAGTTTGCTTTCAGTAAATCCGTATTTGCAGATTATACAAGACAGATACCCGACACATTTGTTGCCTCAGAACTTATGACAGACCCTGTGTTTCCATTTAAAGTAAAAATGTGTCCTTTTATACCAGACAATGATGAAAACGAGGTCGAACGTCTTAAAAAAGAAATAGAGCGTCTTAAAAAAGTTGCAAAAATATAATTAATATGCTATCCTTTTTATATAAAACACAAGGGAGATAATAATATGAAATTTACAAAAGAAAGCTTAAGGCTTTATGCAGTAACAGACAGACAATGGCTTAAAAACAAAAGCCTTCCCGAAGCCGTTGAGGAAGCAATAAAGGGGGGCGTTACATTTGTGCAGCTCAGAGAAAAAAACACAGATTATGAGGGTATGAAAAAAATTGCCATTGAAGTTAAAGCGGTAACAGACAGATACAATATTCCCTTTGTAATAAATGACAATGTTATGTTGTGTAAGGAAATAGATGCAGACGGAGTACATGTGGGTGCTGATGATATGTCTGTAAGCGAAGCAAGGAAAATACTTGGCAATGACAAAATAATAGGCGGAACAGCAAGGACTCTTGAAAGGGCAATACAGGCATATAATGAAGGAGCAGACTATCTGGGCATAGGTGCGGTTTTCACTACCACAACAAAAGAGGGTACAACACATATGACAAAAGACCTTGCAAATAAAATCAACTCCGCCGTTCCCATTCCCACTGTAGCCATAGGGGGAATTAACAGTGAAAATGTATCAAGTCTGAAAGGCTATGGAGTAAGCGGTATAGCAGTTGTTTCTGCAATATTTGCTCAGGAAAATATAACAGATGCCTGTATAAAGCTGAAAAATCTCAGTGAAAGTACTTTCTCATAAAAAACAGTCATAAAAACAAACCTCCCCGAATATTCTTATACAAAAGAATATTTAAGGGAGGTTATTTTATGTTCAAGTCTAAAAATTCACCGGTCATTGCTCTGTTTAAAGGAATATTAATAAGCTACATATTAACAATGGCAGTTTTTCTCATATTTGCTCTGCTTATAACATACACAGATCTGAGCGAAAAACACATAAGTACCGTAATTAAAGTTACAACTGCCCTTGTCTGCATATTAAGCGGACTTATTACAGCAGGCTCGGCAGACAAAGGAGGACTTATATGGGGAATAATATCAGGAATTTCATATGTTGCAATTATGTGTATTGTCGGCTTTATACTCATACCCGATTACAGTCTTTCCCCCAAAATTATTATAAGCCTTATGCTTGCTGTTGCAGGGGGAGGATTAGGCGGCATAATAGGCATAAATATTAAATAAGAGCAAAATACTTACATATAACTATTATAGCAAAGACCGTAAATATTGAAACAATATTACACCATATTACAAGCTGTCTTGCAAGCTCACCATGACAGTTCATACTCTCCGCCATAATAGCAGAGCTTACTGCAACGGGAGAGCCGTAAAAAGCAATAAGAGCAGGAAAATCGGCTTTTGTAAGACTGATAATTCCGTAGTTTGCAAGAATCATAAGTACAGTAAGAGCTATAACAGGAGCAAGTATAAGACGCCATACAACACCTGAAGCTATGTCTCCTGCAAGCTCTTTTACGGCAGATATCTTAAATCTTCCTCCCAGAACAATGAGGGCAAGAGGAGATGCCATTCCCCCTACATCTCTTATTGTTTCATAGACAAAAGGCAGATCCTCTTTTATGGTAAAAGGTACATAATTTCTTACGGCAAGGCATATAAGGGCACAGCAGACACCTATAATAAGAGGATTTTTGCATATAGACTTTAAAATACCTGAAACAGAGATCTTTTTGTTATCATTGTTGTAACTGAAAACAGAAAGTACTATAACCGCAAGAATATTAAAAGTAGGTATACCAAAGGCAGAAACAACGGCAGCTGTTGCAAGGGCAGGCTCTCCGCCCATAGCCTTTGCCAAAGGAATGCCTATAATAGCATAATTTGACCTGTAAGCACACTGTATAAGTACGCCTCTTTTACCGCTGTCCTTAGTATAAAACATAAAAAACATTGCAGCAAACAGGCATATAACAATAACCATAGCAACTGCAGCCACAATAAGGCTCCAGTTTATATCAGACAAATTTTCAATATTATACACACTGTAAAAGAGATATACAGGTATGGCAACATTAAAGGCAAGTTTATTTGCATAAACAAAAAAGCTTTCGGGAACCATACCTGTTTTTTGTATAATATATCCCAGCAGAATAACAAGAATAATAGGCGCAACTGCATTTGCAGAAAAAAGAAGTGTATCCATTACAGCTTATACTCCATAATTATATTTCCCTCAATATCCTTTATTGAGAATTTACCGTTTTCATATACCATATAGCTGTTCTTATTGCCGTTTTTAGGTATTGATACTGAGCCGGGATTAATATATATATAGCCTTCAGGCTGTTCTTCCATAGCCTGAATGTGAGTATGTCCGTGAATAAGCAGATCGCCCTTTTTAAGCATAGGTGGATTTGATGTGTTAAAATTGTGTCCGTGGGTTATAAACCACATTCTGCCTTCAACAAACATTGTACAGTATTCAGCCATAACAGGGAATTCAAGAACCATCTGGTCAACCTCTGCCTCGCAGTTGCCTCTCACTGCAAGAATTTCCTGCTTTATACCATTTAAAAGAGCAATTACCCCTTTTGGATTATAATCCTTTGGCAAATCATTTCTTGGTCCGTGATACAACAAATCACCAAGAAGAATAAGCTTTTCAGCTTTTTCAGCCTTATATGCTTCAACTGTTTTTTCAGCATAGTAAAGTGAACCGTGAATATCTGAAGCAAACATTAATTTCATATACAATCTCCTTTAATCAATTTTTATTTAATTGTATCAAAAAAAATATGAGGTGTAAATATGAAAATCAACAAATTAACATTGCTGACAGAAATTTTACTTCTGTCTGTTTTTATAGCATTAGCTGCAAGACTTGTAATTAACAAAACCGTAAGTGCCGCAAATATTGAAAAGCCAAAAGTTGCCATAGTAATTGATGATTTCGGCAACAATTCAGCAGGAACAGAGGAAATGCTCGACCTCCCCATAAAGTTTACAGGTGCAGTAATGCCCTTTATGCCATACACAGAAAAGGAAATGAATATGCTTGCAGAAAAAGGAAAAGAATTAATACTTCATCAGCCTATGGAGGCACATACGGGCAAAAGGAGCTGGCTTGGAGAAACACCTATACTTAGCAGTATGTCCATTGCCGAGGTAAAAGAAACATTTACGAAAAATTCAGATCAGTTGAGCAAAGCCACAGGTTTTAACAACCATATGGGCTCCTTAATAACAGAAGATAAAGATAAAATGACAGCAATACTTGAGATAGCAAAGGGAAAAAACTGGTTTTATGTAGACAGCGTAACAACGTCAAAATCTGTAGCAGGAGATACAGCAAAGGAACTGGGAATACCGACTGTAAAACGAGATGTATTCCTTGACAGCACACAGGATAAAAACAAAATAAAAGAAAATCTAATGAAAACAATTAAGATAGCAAAGGAAAAAGGTTCTGCCCTTGCCATCGGCCATGTAGGTGCAGAGGGCGGCAAGGTCACAGCTGCTGCAATAAAAGAAGTTGTTGATGAAGCGGGAAATGAAGTTGAATTTGTATTTGCAAGTGAACTTGCAAAATAAAAGGGGCACAGGTTGCATATCCTGTGCCTTATAAAAATTAATATTCAAATATTCTTGAAACAGGCAATCCCTCATGAATTCTGTAAATTGCATCGGCAAATACCTTTGAAACTGACTTCTGCTTGATCTTAGGAATAGCCTTTTCAGGTGTAAGAGGAACAGTATCAAGTACAAGAAGTTCCTTGATCTGGCTGTTCTGAATTCTTTCAATAGCCGCACCTGAAAGTACACCATGTGTACAGCAGGCATAAACCTCCTTAGCACCTCTTTCAACAATTGCATTAGCAGCATTTGTAATAGTTCCTGCTGTGTCGATCATATCATCATAAAGAATAACAGTCTTATCCTTAAACTCACCTATAATATTCATTATTTCAGAAACATTAGGCTTAGGTCTTCTCTTATCAACTATAGCAATAGGTACATCAAGCTGTTCCGCAAAAGCTCTTGTTCTTGTAACAGAGCCTAAATCAGGTGATACAGCTACAACATTTTCATTGCCATAGCCAAACTTTTCGCCGTAATACTTTGAAAGGAGAGGCATACCAACAAGATGATCAACAGGTATGTTAAAGAAACCCTGTATCTGTGCACAGTGTAAGTCCATTGTAATAACTCTGTCCGCACCTGCACTTGTTATAAGGTCAGCAACTAACTTAGCTGAAATCGGATCTCTTGCTTTTGCCTTTCTGTCCTGACGAGCGTATCCATAGTATGGAACAACAGCATTAATTCTTCCTGCAGAAGCTCTCTTAACAGCATCGATAGTTATAAGAAGCTCCATTAAATTATCATTAACAGGATAGCTTGTAGGCTGTACAATAAAAACGTCACTGCCTCTTACAGTTTCATTAATTCTTACGCTTATCTCTCCATCACTGAATTTACTTACCTCACACTTGCTGAGAGAGAGACCAAGCTCAGAGGCAATTTTTTCGGCTAATACATGGTTACCGTTACAACCAAATATCTTAATGCCGCCACCGCTAATATTCATCAATAATTCCTCCCGATGATATTTTTTTAACCTTGACATTAAAGTAGGTTCACTACGCTTTCGTGCACTGTATATTATAATATTAATTTTCAACATTGTCAAATATTGTTGAATATAACATCATTTAATGTATAAAGTTTCTTTTAAGTTATTTTTGGCAATTTTTTCAGCATTATTTTGTGTTAATTGCACAATTTTCACATAAATATCTTTATTTATTTTAATTTAAATAAAAATTTGTAAACTTTGTATAATTTTTGTATATTTTATTTAAACTTTTTATAAAAAGATACGATAAAATTTTTTTCAAAAATCATATTGACAAAACATAATAGTTAATGGTATTATTGTATTAGATGATTAATACAATAATACTTATAAATGCAAGGAGGTGAAATAATGATATGGAACTTTGACAATGACAGGCCTATATATACTCAGATCATTGAACATATGAAATTTTTCATAATATCAGGGGAACTCAAGCCCGGTTCAAAACTTGCATCAGTGAGAGATCTGGCATCAGAAGCAGGAGTAAATCCCAATACTATGCAAAGAGCTCTTGCCGAACTTGAACGTACAGAGCTGGTTTACTCCAACAGAACAAGCGGAAGATTTATAACAGAAAACGAGGATATAATCAAAATGACTAAAACCGAAGTTGCAGAAAAAAACATACAGCTTTTTCTTGATAATATGAAAAAGATAGGCTATGACAAAAATGAAACACTGAGTTTACTTAAAAACTACAAAAAAGGAGATGAAAATAATGAGTGATGTTATTTTACAGTGCACTAATTTATGCAAAAGTTATGGCAAAAAACAAGCACTTAATAATTTAAACCTTTCTTTGACCAAAGGGAAAATAATAGGCTTGTTAGGTCCTAACGGAAGCGGAAAAACAACATTTATTAAAATTTTAAACGGACTTCTTACCCCTACATCAGGAGAAGCTGTTATTGACGGCAAAAATATAGGAATTGAAAGCAAGAAAATAGTTTCTTACCTTCCCGACTGTGTAAGTCTGCCTGAATGGATGAAAATAAATGAACTTATAAACTTCTATAAGAACTTTTATGAAGATTTCAACAGTGAAAAAGCTTACATAATGCTTGAAAATCTCAAAATTGATCTTGATGACAAATTTAAGACATTGTCAAAAGGTAATAAGGAAAAAGTGCAGCTTATACTTGTTATGAGCCGTGAAGCAAAACTTTATCTTCTGGACGAACCAATGGGAGGAGTTGACCCTGCAACAAGAGATTATATTCTGAATACAATAATTTCCAACTATTCAGAAAATTCAACAGTAATTATTTCTACACACCTTATAGCAGATGTTGAAAAAATTCTTGATGAAGTGCTCTTTATAAATAACGGAGAGATCGTAATTCAGGATACAGTTGACAACATAAGAGATAATCAGGGCAAAAGCATTGATACATTGTTCAGGGAGGTGTTCAGATGTTAGGTAAATTATTTAAATATGAATTTAAGGCAACAGGAAGAATAATGCTTCCCATATACATAGCAACTCTTGTTATTTGTATTATAAGCTCTGTTTTTTTCAACTTTGCTCCGTCCGGTGAATGGGATGAACATAAATTATTAACTTTTACAACACTTATAATATTTGCACTTTTTATATTTATGGTAGCTGCCGCAATAGTTTTAAGCTATATAATTTCAATACTGAGATTTAAGAAAAATCTCTTTGACAGTGAAGGATATCTTATGAATACATTGCCTGTCACAACAGGGCAGAATATAGGTGCAAAACTTTTGACATCTGTAATCTATCAGATATTTACACTTATTGTTGCAATTCTTGCATTTATGATATTTACTATTGGTATAGATCCTGCTGAAAATATAAATATGCTTGGCGAACTTTATAACTTATTTGTTTCCCTTATAAACCATATGACAGGAGAAATATTCTTATTTACAGCGGAATTTATAATACTGTGTATTTTAAGCCTTGTACTTTTAAATATAGAATTTTATGCTGCAATAAGTATAGGACATTCATCAAACAGCAGCAGAGTATTAAAATCAGTAGCTGCATATATAGTTTTTTATGTAATACAGAATATTATAGATTCCATATTATTAATAATATGCGGATTAAATATAGATACAGTCGACACAAACAGCTTTCCTTACCTGCTGTTTACAGGACTTATAATTATTGAAGTTATATATATTTTAATATATTATTTTATAACAAATTACTTTATGAAGAAGAAATTAAACCTTCAATAAATTCATATCAGCATTGCAAAAAAATCGGCACCGGATTCCCGGTGCCGATTCAATTTTATAAAACTATATCATTTTATAAAATCATGATATTTAATTAGTTATACATAGCTGTCTTAGTGTCAGCATCCCATGATACTTCAGCACCTAAAGCTTCACCAATAGTTCTGAATGGTACAAACATTCTGCCGTCAACTATTTCAGCAACAGC
>CAJFNV010000022.1 GCA_904395805.1 Candidatus Gallispira edinburgensis
AAATATAAAACAAAAACGCGAAAGTTAACCAACAGTTTCATGACGCATTGGTGCCTTTCGCAGAAAGGTGGATTATAATTATGAAGGTTTTAAGTGTAGATACAGGAAGAACTGTATATCCTATTTACATAGATGATAATTATGATGCTCTTATAAAGGCTTTTGAAGATGCAGGGCTTACAGACAGAAGCCTGTGTATAATAACGGATACAAATGTAGCACCTTATTACCTTGAAAGGGTCGAAGGTATACTTAAAGGACATTTTACAAAGGTCTGCTCCTATATCTTTGATGCAGGGGAAAACAGCAAAAATCTTGAAACAATAATGGATTTTTATAAATTCTTTATTGAAAACCATCTCGACAGAAAATCCGTTCTTGTTGCCTTAGGAGGCGGTGTTGTCGGTGATATGTGCGGTTTTGCTGCGGCGACATATATGAGAGGTATTTCATTTGTGCAGATGCCCACTACTCTTTTGTCACAGGTTGACAGCAGTGTGGGAGGCAAAACAGGCGTAGACTTTATGGGCAACAAAAATATGATCGGTGCCTTTTATCAGCCTGAGTTTGTATATATAAATACAGATACTTTAAAAACTCTTCCTTACAGAGAGGTGGCAGCAGGCATTGCCGAGGCAGTGAAGTACGGATATATTATAGATAAGGATTTTCTTGACTACTTTACGGAAAACAGAGAAAAAATCAAAGACCTTGATTCCGAGGCTATAAATAATGTTATTTATTTATCCTGTAAGGCTAAGGCTGATGTTGTGGGACAGGATGAAAAGGAGCAGGGCTTAAGGGCAATACTTAATTTCGGGCATACCTTTGGTCATGCGATCGAAACTCTTTCGGATTTTACTATGCTTCACGGTGAATGTGTGGGCATAGGTATGCTTTCGGGTCTTTATTTTTCAGCCCAAAGAGGTATGATAGATGAAAAAGAAATTGAAAAATGTGAGGACCTTCTTAAGTTTTTTGAACTGCCTGTGAGAATAAAGGACTACAGTGTGGCTGATATTCACAAGCAGATGTTTAATGACAAGAAAACAAAAAACGGTGTTATTAATATAGTTGCTCTGGAAAAGATCGGAAAGGCTTATATTGATAAGACAGCAACCGAAACAGAAATTGAAAATGCTGTTAAGTATGTAATTGAAGGATAAATTTGAATTGTGTTAAGGAGCGGTGTTGTTTGATTACATTAACTGCTCCTTTCCTGTAAGGTAGTGTCAAATGATTTATGAAAAAACAAACCACAAAAATAGGCTCAAATGAGCCTTGAAATTGCAGATATTTAGTATAATATGGAGGTTTTGTTATGATTTTAATGCCTTTGGTATTTTGTGCAATACTTATAATGATCGACCAGGGGATAAAGTATATTACCGTTCTCGGACTTAAGCCTTTAGGCAGTGTTGACATAATAAACGGTTTTTTCAGCCTGACATATGTTGAAAACAGGGGGGCTGCCTTTGGTATGCTCCAGGGGGGAAAATGGCTTTTTGTCGCTCTTACTGTTGTGGTGTGTGTTGTATGTGTAATATATTATGCAAAGCTTGTATCGGAAAACAGGCTTTTTATTGTGAGAGCTGCAATTGTTCTTATATGCGGAGGAGCTATAGGAAATATGCTTGACAGACTTTTCAGAGGATATGTTGTGGATATGTTTGATTTTAACATATTCGGCTATGATTTTCCCGTTTTCAATTTTGCCGACATATGTGTATGTATAGGAGCTTTCCTTCTTGTTGTGGGAATAATGTTTTTTGACAGGGAGGATAAAAAGTAATGGACATATATACTGCCGAAAAAGCTGATATAAACAAGAGAATAGATTTATATCTCAATGAAGAACTTGACGAAATATCAAGGTCTGCAATTCAGAAGCTTATAGAAAAGGAGAATGTTACCGTAAACGGTAAAGGGGTAAGCAAGAATTATAAGCTCAGAGAGGGAGATACAATAGAAGTTGAAATTCCCGAGCCGGAAGGTATAAATATTGAGGCTGAAAATATTCCGCTTGATATTTTATATGAAGATGATGACCTTATTGTTGTAAACAAGCCTCAGGATATGGTTGTGCACCCTGCTCCGGGACATTACAGCGGCACTCTTGTAAACGGGCTTATGTATCACTGCGGTGATAATCTTTCGGGGATAAACGGTGTGTTAAGACCGGGAATAGTGCACAGAATAGACAAGGATACAAGCGGTGTACTTGTTATAGCAAAGTCTGATCTGGCTCACAGAGAATTGAGCAGACAGCTTGCGGAGCACAGTATGACAAGAATATACAATGCTGTTGTGTACAACGGTTTTGATGAGGATGAGGGAACAGTTTCAACTCTTATAGGACGTTCACAGAACGACAGAAAGAAAATGGCTGTTTTAAAAACAGGCGGAAGAAATGCCGTAACTCATTACAGAGTTTTAAAGAGAATGGGTAAGTTTACACTTGTGGAGCTTAAGCTTGAAACAGGGAGAACTCATCAGATAAGAGTTCACATGGCACATATAGGACACCCTCTTTTAGGGGACCCTGTTTACGGACCCAAAAAGCAGATATTTAATTTGCAGGGGCAGGTACTCCATGCAAAGGTACTGGGTTTTGTTCATCCGAGAACGGGGGAGTATATGGAGTTTTCAACGGAACTGCCTGAATACTTCAATAAGCTTATAGACCGATTTGAAAAAATAAACTGACGGGGTGATAAATATGAAGGACCCTAATGATATGGAGCGGTTTTATGATACCTGCGAGGACACAAGGACAGAAAGTCAGATAGTGTGGGAAGAAGGTTTATTAAGAAACAGCTCTTTATTGAAAAAGTGGGAATATAATTTCGGTAAAAACGGTTTTTACAAATTCGGTAAAAAAATAACTTCAATTCTTATGCTTATGCTTTTATGGACGGGTTTTTCGATCGTCATTGGAAATAGCGGTATAGAAATGCTTTTAAATGTTGCTGCCGCTGCTGCTGTAAATGCAGGAAGTATATGGCTTTACAGACAGAAAGAGGCTGACAGTAAATTTACTGTTTTAAATACAGTGTATATTGTGGGATGCTGCGTTTTCACTTTTTTGTTTTACAGGTATATGGATTTTGTTTTCGGATACTTCGGGCATGCCATGTTTTTAAGTTTGTATTACGGTGTGTATTTTATAAGCAGGAATACGGCTGTAATCGTAAGACTTGTGATCTCCGGATTTGTGATCTATAATCTTGTAAGATACAATACAGATAAAAAAGTCTGTGATGTTTTAGGTGCTGTATTTAGTGCGGTATCGGTTTTGACAGGTTTGATTTTTAAATTTTTTATGCCGGGGAACTTTGTTGTTTACAATATTTGTATTTGTGTTATGATAATTACGGCTGTGGGCGGATTTCTGATTTATATATGGAATAAAAACAGATTTATGAGAAATGTTACACTTGCGTTTTCATTTGTATCTCTTATGGAAGTAATCGGAAGTTATGCTGTGGCATCGGGGATCATGGAAAAGTATATTGAGAGCGGAGTTTTTTGAAAGGAAATCATTGATAATATTTTAATTTCGGTATGTGTTGCGGTCGAGTAATAATATATGTTATCAACTTAAGGAAAACCCTCAGTCTGTTCAAATCAGCTTTACTGATTTGAACAGACAGCTCCCTTACAAAAGGAGCCAAGAGGGCGGGCACGCCGCC
>CAJFNV010000023.1 GCA_904395805.1 Candidatus Gallispira edinburgensis
CAAAGGCTATTGCTATGGGTGCGGATGCAGTTGCAATTGCAAGCTCTGCTTTGATTGCTATTGCATGTCAGCAGTACAGAATATGCGGAAGCGGTAAATGTCCCGTGGGAGTTGCTACTCAGGATAAGGAACTGAGAAAAAGGCTCAATGTTGATGTGGCTGCAAAAAGGCTTGAAAACTTCCTTAAAGTCACAAATGAGGAACTTAAGACTTTCGGCAGGATAACAGGGCATAAGGATATACATGATCTTTCCCCTGAGGATCTGTGTACTGTAAGCAGAGATATTGCAGAGTATACAGATATTGTTCATGCCTGATGACAAATAAAAATAGGATATTACAAAAATAGCTGCGGTCAATGTGCCGCGGCTTTTTTGTTTGGCAGCAAGGTTTGGTAAAAAATACAATATAATAATATATGTAATATGAATAAAAAAATATAGTATATTTCTAATAAAATAAAAAAATAGGTAAAATTCAATAAAAAAGTAAGTTTAATGTTGAATTTTTTTATAAAATTAATGCAAAAAATGGACAAAAAGTATTGACAAAAAATTTAGGGGGGTATAATATAATTGAGATTGTTACAAAAAAAACAAGGCGGGACAGGTGATAAAAATATGAAAAGAATAATTTCGGTTTTAATTTTCATGCTGATATTTTCAAATCAGGTGTTTGCCGGGAATACTGATATACCTGATGACAGTTCAAATGATGCTGTGAACTGGTGTATTGAAAATAATATTATTACAGGATACGGAGACAAAATAAATCCCGATGAAAATATAACAAGGGCACAGCTTGCAGTTATGCTCAGTAAATTCGGAGAATATGAATACAGTGGTGAGAAAGTCAGCTACAGTGATGTTTCCGAGAGTGACTGGTTTTATCCCTATGCTGCGATAATGAGTGAAAAGGATATTATGACAGGAAGCATGGGAAAATTCAATCCCGATGCTGCTGTAACAAGGGAAGAGGCTATTGTTACTATAGCAAGGCTTCTAAACATTGAAGAAAATGAATCATATACGGAAGAATTTTCAGATAAGAGTGAAATATCACAATGGGCCAATGGCTATGTGGGAGGAGCTATTAAAGCCGGGATTGTGAATTCAGACAATGAAACGGGAATTTTAAGACCAAAGGAAGCCATAAAGAAAAAGGAGATGGCAGAGATGATTTACAGAAGCAGAGGTATACAGGCAGCAATAAATAATCCTTTGCTTATTGTGGATAATGATGGCTCAATTTGGTCACCTATATACTAAAGAATAAGATAGTTAACTTCTACTTTTTAATGGTGAGGTTTACTATAAAATATTAATTGCTGTATTCTGTTAAGAAAACAAATGAAAGGGAGTACAGTAAGAAAGGGGGATAGTAATAAAATGAAAAAAAATTATGAATGTCCGCAGGTATCAGTAGTGAAATTTGAAAGCGATGCTGTAATGCTTGTATCAGGAGTTGACGACGGTTATGGAGCATTGGAAAACGCTCAGCTTAAAAAGGGATATAAATTAAAAAGCTGATGTTGAAGAAAATAATGTGTAAACGGAGGAATAGAAATGATAAAGAAAATTACAGCGTATATTTTAAGTATATGTGTTATGTGCACATGTGTTATTAATTTTACTGTGACTGCTTCGGCAGCTGCATATGGTGAATATATTGATGGATGGTATCATATAAGTACGGCAGAGCAGCTTAAGGCTCTGGCAGATGAATCACAGAATGTGGGTTCACCTGTGCTTACAAGTAAGTTTGTATTGGACAATGATATAGAATTGTCTCCAACTTATGATAAAGAGATATATATATCATCAGATTCAAAGGTTCCTTTCAGCGGTATATTTGATGGTAATGGGCACAAAATAAGTGGGTTAAGTTACAGCTCTCAGGCAGTAGATACATCATTATTCGGTTTTACAGACGGAGCGACAATTAAAAATCTGGTTATTGACGGGGCAAATATATATGGTATCAACAGAGGAGGTATCGTAGCCGGACATGCTGAAGATACAGATTTTTTAAATATATCTATAAAGAACAGCTATTTAAATATAGCCTCAGGCGGTGAAGTTATTGAACTTATAACTGCTGATGGTGTTACAGCAGGTGCTCTGGCAGGAGAAGCTGTTGAAGGATGCCTGATATATAACTGTGAATCTGTAAATACCGTGGTTGAAACTCCGGCTGCTGAAGGTGTTATAGCAGCTGCAGGCGATGGGTATTATATTGGCGGTCTTGTTGGTACCTTAGATGCATCTCATATTGAGTATTCAAGAGTATTGAGCGAAGGCAGTGCCGACTCAGGAAAAGTATCTATGCAAACAACGGTTGTTGTTGGAGCTTTAGGTGGAAGAAAAACATATATTGGAGGTATTGCCGGCGAGATAAAGAATGGGGCAACCATTACAGACTGTTATTGTAATGTGAATTTAATAAATAAGCCAGCAGTTGCGGTTGCAGTAGGCTTTTTTGTATATGGATATGTTGGTGGAATAACTGGTGCTATGTATGGAAGTGGTACAAAAGTTACAAGATGTCATTATTCAGGTAATGCTGAAGCAAGGGACTTCGGAGGAGTAGTTGTAGTTGGAGCAACTAATAATAAACACCTTGGTGGTGTTGTAGGCTTAGTAGATGATACTGAATCAATAAACGACAGAATTACTAACTGTTACTACAATTATGACAGAATAATGAATGATAAAAGCAATGCAGAATCTTCTGTAGCTTGGAGAGATGGTACACCAAGTATATACTATAAAATAGATCTTACCACCAGTTCAAGTTATACAGAAGAACAATATGCAGATCAGACAAACAATTGGAGCAGTAAAAATTATGACTTCAATGGCAGTGTATTGATAAATACTGCTTGTGATGATTTGGTAGGCGGGTCACATGCAAACCAGTGGGTAATGGAAACAATAACATATAACACAACAGAGGGGTCTACATATACAACAACTATGCCTGTGCATGGAACAACATCATTTACGGTTTATTCAAATATTAGTAATGCTTTTGAGAGCAGTGATGTGTCAAGTATGAAATATACTTATGTAATAAATGCTGATGATACTATAACTGTACCTACAGCTGAAGAACTTTCAGAAATAAATCCCGGGCTTAATAACAGCGGATTTATTGGTATAGCATTTGTATCTAAGAGAACAGGAGAAGGCGATACAACAATATATACTTGTGATGGTATTGTTGAAGGCGGAACAAATGTGCCAAGTGATGTGGTACTTACCTATGGGGATTCCAGTGACAAGGCAATTTACGGTGTATGGTGTCAGGCATATACACTGGGAGCACAAATCGGTCTTAATGGCGGCAATCAGGGACTGCGTGTATTAACAGCCGTAAATACTGATCTGCTTGATAACATAGGTTTAAGTGAGGCTGATGTTGATTACGGCAGAGGTGCTACGTTTACTGTTGACGGAAATGATTATATTATTGAAGCAGACAGTAAGGAATGGAGAGGCGAAAGCTATATTACAGACGGTTCTTACAATGGCAGCAAGATATCAGACTATGTAAGTAACCCAAAAGTATTTTCTATATTCCTTGCATTAGGTGATAATGAATTGGATAAAGAAATTACATATGGCGGGGATATTCTTTACAATGCTGTTAATTCAGAAGGTGCAGAAGTTATATTAGATTATTTGTGTAAACAAATGAAGAACAGTGCAGGTAATATAGCAGAGACTTATATTGCCGATCTGGAAAAATCAGGAGAATCTGCGGACAATTATTATGGAATAGGCGAAGATGCTTATAATAATCTTATGGAATATATTGCTTAATTCATAGGATCGGAAAAATTTAAAGTGAATTATGAGTCATGTTGTATTCATAAAGATCAAAAGCTGCGGCGGTGCGGAGTGATTCTGCACCGTTCTTTTTTGGCGAGCTTATGTGTTTTTGTGAGAGGAATTGGGGATTTAAAAGAGTGAGGAGGTTAAAAGAGTTAGGAGTTAGGAGTTGAAGTAAGTTGGAAATTGATTTATTTGTTAGTGCGGTAAACTGGAATTTAACAGAGTTAGGAGAAAAATCCTCAGTCCTTCGGACAGCTCCTTTACAAAGGAGCCTCTGTTGGTGCGGTAAGTTGAAATTTAACGACTGGGAATAAAACCCTCAGTCCTTCGGACAGCTCCCTTAGAAGGGAGCCTAAGTTAGTGCGGCAAACAGGAATTTAGCAGAAAACCCTCCACCGCTGACGCGGTCCCCCTCCTTGGCTGCTTAGGCGAGCAGCATTGCGTAGCAATGCGACCAGCCCTTAGAAGGGAGGCTG
>CAJFNV010000024.1 GCA_904395805.1 Candidatus Gallispira edinburgensis
AATGAAAGCGAGCTTTCATTTTGAGCTCATAAGTAATATTATCGGAACTCTGTTCCGATTGCCGTGTACCACGGCGGCATCCCTTCAGGCTGCCAATATAACAGCCTCGGCTGATGCCTCGGTGACTTATCCTCGTAAATCTAAAGCAAGCTTTTATTTCCTTCGGATAAGTCATATTATAATTTTATAAAGGAGATTTATCATGCATATTGAATGTAATAAAAATAATTTAATAAATGCTATTAATATAGTTTTAAAAGCTGTTACTACACGTTCAACGATGGATATACTCTCATGTATACTTCTTATAGCTGACAGGGATGGTTTCAGACTTATTGGTAATGATTTAAAATTAAGTATAGAAACAACAAATATAGAAGCTGAAGTTTATGAAAAAGGCAGCATTGCATTGGATGCAAAAATATTCTCTGATATTATAAGAAATTTACCTACAGAATATGTTACGTTAAAAGTTGATGAAAAATTTAACTGTACCATTACTTCGGGAAAATCATTATTTAATATAAAAGGACTTGGCGGTGAACAGTTCCCTAAGCCTGAAACATTAAACAGAAATATAGGTGAAACAGAAATAAGCTCTGCCGTATTAAAAAATATGATAAAGCAGACTATATTTTCAGTTGCAGTAGAGGATAACAGGCCTATACTTACAGGTGAACTTTTAAAGTTTGATGAAAATCAGCTTCATGTTGTGGCAATTGACGGTTACAGAGTAAGCTGGAGAAAAGCTCCTGTAGAATACCAGAATTATACGGAACTTGTTGTACCTGCAAAAACATTAAATGAAATATGCAGACTTTTGCCCGATGATGATACTAAAGTAAAAATGGTATTTTCAGCAATGCATATAATGTTTATTATAGACAAGTGTACTGTTGTATCAAGATTGCTTGACGGAGATTATCTGAACTATGAAAATTTATTTAACAGTGAGTCACCTCTTGTTTTGACGGTACATACTCAGGATCTGCTTACTGCCCTTTCAAGAGCTACAATTATAGCCGATGACAGTAAAAAAACCGAAATAACTCTTACTATTTCAGACAGATTTATGAATATAAATGCAAATACTTCTATAGGTACTCTTAATGAAGATGTGGCAATAAATATTGAAAGGGGAGAAGATCTTGTAATAAGATTTAATGCAAAATATTTAATTGATGTTCTAAATGCAATAGATGATGAATATGTTAAACTTCATTTTAATACTAATAAGTCACCTTGTATTGCTACAGGTGTTACAGGTGACAGTTTTAAATATTTAGTTTTACCTATTAATCCAAGAAGTTAAAAGTTACAGGAGAATGAATATGGAATATATAAAAATTCATACTGACTACATAAAATTACAGCAGGCATTAAAACTTGCAAATGTTGTGGGACAAGGTTCAGACGCTAAAATTATTATACAGGATGGAATGATCAAATTAAACGGTGAAGTCTGCACACAAAGAGGTAAAAAATGTGTTGCAGGTGATATAATTACTGTAAGCGGTGAGCTTTATGACAACGGAGAAGAATTTACTTTTGAAATACAATGAAATGATAAAGGGTTCAAATGATTTTATCACAGAATTATAAAATCATTGAAACAGAAATGCAGGGACAAATATGGTTATAAAAAATCTTTCTTTAATTGATTACAGAAACATAGAAAAATTAAATATAGATTTGTCTCCTGATGTAAATGTGTTTTATGGTGATAATGCACAGGGAAAAACAAATATACTGGAATCAATGTATATGTGTGCTACAGGAAGAAGCCAGAGAACACATATTTCAAAAGAGATTATAAGATTTGGCTGTGATTCTGCCCATATTCAGCTTATTGTGGCCAAGGATAATTTTACTGACAAAATAAATATACATCTTAAATCAAACAATAAAAAAGGTATAGCAATAAATAATATACCTGTAAGAAATGTAAATGAACTTTTTGGCACAGTTAATATTATATTTTTTTCTCCGGAAGATCTTTTGCTTGTAAAAGAAGGACCTTCCCAGAGAAGAAAATATATGGATATTGAACTGTGTCAGCTCAGCAAAATATATGCAGATAATCTTAGCAGATATTATAAAATACTTAAAGAACGTAATGCCTTATTAAAAAACAAAACAGATGAAACTGCTCTTGATGTTTATGATTTACAGCTTGCCAAATACGGAGTAAAAATAATTAATGACAGAACCGAATTTGTAAAAAATTTAAATGAAAGAGCGGATAATATACACAGGGACATAACATCACAAAAAGAAAATCTGCAGGTAAAGTATGTTCCGAATGTAAGTGCCGTGGATTTTGAAAAAAAATTGATCAAAAACAGAGATAAGGACATATTTTACGGAACGACATCTGTGGGAGTACATAAAGATGATTTGTCTTTTTATATTAACGGAGTCAATGCTCGGGATTTTGGTTCACAGGGACAGCAGAGAACGGTTTGTCTTTCCCTCAAGCTTGCAGAAGTTGAGCTGATAGAAAGCAAAACAGGTTATAAGCCGGTTTTGCTTCTGGATGATGTTCTTTCAGAGCTTGATAGGAGCAGACAGCTTTATATACTTCATTCAATTAAAAATATTCAGACAATAATTACTTCCACAGGAATTGATGATATTAAAGATAATATCAGTGATGTAAAGTTCTTTTATGTAAAAAACGGTGTTGTTTCCGAATATTGATTATTTATCTGTATTTTAATATTAATATAAAAACCCTTTATTTTTGCTTTAAAATGTGTTATAATGAATTTTAGATTTTAGGGGGTATCCCCCTACGAAGGAGTTAAAATAATGTCACAGCAGGAATATAATGAATATAATGAAAATCAAATACAAATACTGGAAGGTCTTGAAGCAGTAAGAAAACGTCCCGGTATGTACATTGGTTCTACATCATCAAGAGGACTTCATCACTGTGTATATGAAATTGTTGATAATTCAGTAGACGAAGCTCTTGCAGGTTATTGTACTCACATTGAAGTGACTGTTCATGAGGACAATACTGTTTCAGTCAGAGATAACGGACGAGGTATACCTATAGGTATTCATCCTCAGAAAGGTATTCCGGCTGTTGAAGTAGTATTTACTATATTGCATGCAGGCGGAAAATTCGGCGGCGGAGGATATAAGGTATCGGGAGGTTTGCATGGTGTAGGTGCATCTGTTGTAAATGCCCTTAGTGAATGGCTTGTTGTAGATATATATCATGAAGGACAAATTTATGAACAGCGCTATGAAAGAGGCAATGTTATGCATCCTCTTAAGGTCGTTGGTACATGCCCTGAGGATAAAACCGGTACCTATATACGTTTTAAGCCTGATGGTGAAATTTTTGAAGAAACTATTTTTGATATAGATACTTTAAGACATCATTTGCAGGAAACAGCTTTCCTTACAAAAGGTCTTAAGATAACTCTTACAGATTTAAGACAAGAGGATAAGCCTCAGTATGTATATCATTATATGGGCGGTATAAAGGAATTTGTTCAAAATATAAATAATTCCAAAAAGCCTATGTATGATGAAATATTTTACTGTGAGGGAACTTACAACAATATTGTTGTTGAAGTTGCATTTCAGCACAGTGACAGCTTTAATGAAATTAATTATTCCTATGTAAATAACATAAATACCATAGACGGCGGTACACATATTCAGGGGTTCAGAACTGCCCTTACAAAGACTATTAATGACTATGGCAGAAAGTTCGGATTACTTAAAGCAAGTGATAAAAATTTATCAGGTGATGATATAAGAGAAGGTCTTACATCTATTGTAAGTGTAAAAATTGAAGATCCTCAGTTTGAAGGACAAACAAAAGGTAAGCTTGGAACAAGTGAAGCAACTCCTGCAGTAAATTCTGTTTTGTCAGAAAAGCTAACTTATTTCCTTGAAGAAAATCCCGAAATAGGTAAAACAATTATTGAAAAATCACTTCTGGCTTCAAGAGCAAGAGAAGCAGCAAAGAGAGCAAGAGAGCTGGTAAGGCGTAAGGATGTTCTTGAAAGCGGCAAACTGCCGGGAAAATTAACTGACTGTTCAGAAAAAGACCCTTCAAAATGCGAAATATATATAGTTGAGGGTAATTCTGCGGGGGGTTCCGCAGTTAAGGCAAGAGATGCCAGAACTCAGGCTATACTTCCTTTAAGAGGTAAAATTTTGAATGTTGAGAAGGCAAGGCTTGACAGAATTTTAGGCAATGAAGAAATAAAATCTATGATCACTGCCTTTGGTACAGGTATTCATGAGGATTTCAATATTGAAAAGCTCAGATATCATAAGATCGTGCTTATGACAGATGCCGATGTGGATGGTGCTCATATTACTACCCTTCTGCTGACGTTTATATTCAGATTTATGCCTCAGCTTATAGAAGAAGGTTATGTTTATCTTGCACAGCCTCCTTTATATAAACTTGAAAAGGGTAAACAAATTGTTTATGCTTATTCTGATGATGAGAGAGATCAGGCTATTGCTGAAATGGGCACAGAAGGTATGAAACCTATTCAAAGATATAAGGGTCTTGGCGAAATGGACGCTTCACAGCTCTGGGAAACTACAATGGATCCGGAAAAGCGTATTTTAGTTAAAGTTACTATTGAAGATGCAAGACTTGCTGATGAAATTTTTGATAAACTTATGGGTGACAATGTTGAACCAAGACGTGAGTTTATTCAGCAGGAAGCAAAATATGCAACATTAGATGTATAAGAGGTAATATATTATGGATGAAAATAATAAAACACAGTTTGATAAAATAGTTACTGCGGAAATTTCTGAAACTATGAAATCTTCTTATATTGACTATGCAATGAGTGTTATTGTTGCCAGAGCACTTCCTGATGTACGTGATGGTTTAAAGCCTGTTCACAGAAGAATACTCTATTCTATGAATGAAATGGGTCTTGCGCCAAATAAAGCACATAAAAAGTCAGCAAGAATAACAGGTGATACAATGGGTAAGTATCATCCTCATGGTGATGCAGCAATATATGATGCCCTTGTAAGATTGGCACAGGATTTCTCAATGAGGTATCCTCTTGTTGACGGGCACGGTAATTTTGGCTCAATAGACGGCTATCCTGCAGCGGCGGCAAGATATACAGAAGCAAGACTTGCTAAAATAAGTCTTGAAATGCTTGCAGATATAGACAAAGACACAGTTGATTTTGTACCAAACTATGACGGAGATTTTCTTGAGCCTACAGTACTTCCTTCAAGAATACCTAATCTTCTTGTAAACGGTTCAAGCGGTATTGCAGTTGGTATGGCTACAAATATACCTCCTCATAATTTATCGGAAGTTATAGACGGACTTGTAAAAATTATTGATAACAGAATTATTGAAAAAAGAGATACTGATATTGATGAACTTTGCAGTATTATAAAAGGACCTGATTTCCCTACAGGAGGTAATATACTTGGTAAGGCAGGTATATTAAGTGCCTACAGGACAGGAAGAGGGAGAATTAAATTAAGAGCTCAGGCTGAAATAATAACAAAGCCTAATGGCAGAGAAGAAATACTTATTACAGAAATTCCTTATCAAGTAAATAAGTCAAGAATGCTTGAGGGTATAGGCGAACTTGTTAAGGATAAGAGAATTGAAGGTATTTCAGGTATACAGGACAGCACAAATGACAGAAACGGTATCCATATTTTAATCGAAGTTAAAAAGGATGCTTCTGCTGAAATTGTATTAAATAACTTATATAAGTATTCGCAGCTCCAGGAAAGCTACAGTATTAATTTCCTTGCAATTGTTGACGGTATTCCTAAAGTACTTAATCTTAAGGAAATGCTTGAACATTATCTTAAATTCCAGGAAGATGTTGTAACAAGAAGAACAAAATTTGATCTAAAAAAGGCTCTTGAGAGGATGCATATCCTTGAAGGTTTTATAAGAGCTCTTGACAACATTGATGAAGTTATTTCAATTTTAAGAGGTTCTCAGACAACTGCTGAGGCTAAAACAAGGCTTATTGATAGATTTGGTTTTACAGATGTACAGGTTAATGCAATATGTGAAATGAGATTCAGAAGTCTTGTAGGTATGGAAAGAGAAAAGCTTGAAAATGAATATAATGAACTTACAAGACTTTCAGAAGAGTGGAAAGCAATACTTGCCGATGAAAACAAGCTTTTTGAAGTTATAAAGAATGAAATGCTTGAAACTAAGAGAAAGTACGGCGATGAAAGAAGAACAAAGCTTGTAGATGATTTAGGTGAAATTGATATGGAGGATATTATATCCGACGATATGTCAGTTGTAACAATGACTCATTTAAATTATGTAAAGAGAATTTCTCTTGATACCTATAAAACTCAGCATAGGGGAGGCAAAGGAGTAATAGGACTCCAAATGAGAGAGGAAGACTGTGTTAAAAAGCTCTTTATAAGTTCAAATCACAGTTATATACTTTTCTTTACAAATAAGGGTAAGGTTTACAGAAAGAAAACTTGGGAAATACCTGAAGCGGGAAGAAATGCAAAGGGTACTCCTATAGTTAATCTTCTTGAATTGGATAAAGATGAAGAAATTTCAGCTGTTATACCTGTTAAGAACTTTAATGAAAATGACTATCTTGTTATGATAACAAAACAAGGTATAATAAAGAAAACTTCAGCTGAACTCTTTAACAATATAAGAAAGGGCGGACTTATTGCCGTTAATTTAAAGGATAATGACGAACTTATATCAGTATTTATAACAGATGGAAATAATGATATAATTGCTGCAACAAGAAATGGTATAAGTATCAGATTTAATGAATCTGACGTTCGTCCTATGGGAAGAACAGCAACAGGTGTAAAAGCAATTAATCTTGCAGATAATGACTTTGTAATAGGTGCAGACTCTGTAACAAATGAAGATAAAGTTCTTTTGGTAACAGATAATGGTTTCGGCAAATGTACCTCATCTGAAAATTACAGAGTTCAGAGCAGAGGCGGCAAAGGTCTTAAAACTTATAAGATAACTGAAAAAACAGGTTATATAAGAGGTCTTTCAGTTGTAAATGATAGTGAAGAACTTATTATGGTTACAAGTGAAGGCGTTGTAATTAGGATCAAGGTAAGAGATATTTCCACTGTAGGAAGAATTGCACAGGGTGTTAAACTTGTTCATTTAAACGAAGGCGTATCTGTTATAAGTATGGATAAAATAGATGAACAGTCTGCTGAAATTGATAAAGAACAAGACAGTGAAAATTTAACGGACAGGGAAGAATAAAAGCTGTTATTAACAATGCAGGGACAATTCATTGACTTTTAAAGTTTATGAGTTGTCCTTTAATTTTTATACAGTTATAAATAAGATGGATAAGCATTTATTTTATATAGAGATGTTTTAAATTATATTTAATCGTATATTTAGTAGAAATATATAATAATTGGTACTATATATAGTATATATGTCGAAATTTTTTAATTGATATATTTTATTTATTCTGCTATAATCAATTATGGTGATTAAATATGAAAAGAATATGTAAATTTGATTTAGAATACATAAATAATTTTAAACTTTATATTGGAATACTTAAAGATGAAAAGGAATTTTCTATTGTAGGCATGCTTATAAAAAATGAGAAAGTTGTTGAGTATTGTGAAACAATAGGAATATCTGATTATAATAAGGCTAATGAAATATTTAATATATTTAAAGATAATAAAGTATTCCCAAGTCATTTTTATAATGTAATGGATGATTTGTGTTTCTAAATAAAAAATAAAAAAAATTAAAAAAATTAAAAAAAATGCTTGACAAATGTTGTATGTTGCTGTATACTATTATTTGTCGCTGGTACTTAATAGTTAAAGCGTTAAATATTTGATATATGGCTCGGTAGCTCAGCTGGTTAGAGCGCTGGCCTGTCACGCCAGAGGTCGAGGGTTCGAGCCCCTTCCGAGTCGCCATATATGGGAGCATAGCTCAGCTGGGAGAGCATCTGCCTTACAAGCAGGGGGTCACAGGTTCGAGCCCTGTTGTTCCCATTTTTAAATACTGCTGTTGCAGTATTTAAGCCCGGGTGGCGGAACTGGCAGACGCACAGGACTTAAAATCCTGCGGGAGTTAAATCCCGTACCGGTTCGATTCCGGTTCCGGGCAGTTTGTAAAGGAGGGCTTCGAGTTACTCGGGGTTCTTTTTTATTAATTATTTAAATAAAATAATTAATAAAATTAAAAAAAATCTTGACAAATGTATTTGTCTGTGGTAAAATATATTTGTTGATGACAATTAACAATGATCCTCGATAGCTCAGTGGTAGAGCAATCGGCTGTTAACCGATGGGTCGTAGGTTCGAGCCCTACTCGGGGAGTTATTTTATTTGTTAAATTTCGGCTCGTTGGTCAAGCGGCTAAGACGCGGCCCTCTCACGGCTGAAACAGGGGTTCGATTCCCCTACGAGTCATCGCTTTTAATATAAAAGCTTATTACGGCGACATAGCCAAGTGGCTAAGGCATTGGACTGCAACTCCACGATCCCCAGTTCAAATCTGGGTGTCGCCTTAAAAGAACCTGTGAAATTAATTCACAGGTTCTTTTGTAATTTAAATATCATATTTGTATTATTAGTGTAAATAAATTTTTATATTATGTAAAATTTAATAAACAATTTATTGACATAACCTCTTAATTGTTGTATTATAAGTATAATCCGCTTGATTGGGGGAAAACTATAATATGAATAATGATAAATATGAAAATAATATAGAGTCTGAGGAAAGTGAAGAAAAAAAGAACGGAATTCTTAAAGAAATAATGAGTTGGGTATTTACACTTGTTTTTGCTGTAGTATTTGCTTATTTAATAACAAGATTTGTTATAGTAAATGCAATTATACCCTCTGCCTCAATGGAAACTACAATAATGACAGGAGACAGAATTATAGCAAACAGGCTTGAATATGATTTTAGTAAACCTGAAAGATATGATATAGCAGTATTTAAATTTCCTGACAGTACAGATACTCTTTATATTAAAAGAGTTATAGGAATGCCGGGAGATAAAGTTGAAATAAAAGATAATGAAATTTATATTGATGACAGTACAGAGCCTCTTGAAGACAGCTTTATTAACGGAAATATGATTACGGATAATGCTGTGTATTATGTACCTAAAGAGGGAGACTCTTTGGATGATTTCAGTGAATTTATAGATAATACAGAACTTTATGATAAAGACGGAGATGGCCTTTTTGATGAAGATTGTTATTTTATGATGGGTGATAACAGAAACAGATCGGCTGACTCCAGATATTGGAATAATAAATTTGTTCCGGAATCACTTATGCAGGGAAAAGCAATATTCAGATATTTCCCTATTAACAAAATGAAAATAATTAAAAATGATTTTTAATTATGGTATAAATTTATTAAATTATAACTATAAAGGAGAGTATATATTATGGCACAAACAGTTACCAAAGATATTATTATCGGTGAATTGATTTTGATTGACAGAGGTATTATACCTATTCTTATGCAGGCAGGTATGCATTGTATAGGCTGCCCTTCTTCTCAGGGAGAAACTCTTGAAGAGGCATGTATGGTACATGGTATGGATGTAGAAGCTTTATTGACTGATATTAACAGTTATCTGGCTTCTAAGTAATTTTATTCAGCTTACAAAGTATTATAGCATAAAAAACAGATCGGGTGCGTTATTACCGGTCTGTTTTTATTTGCTGACATTTATCGGAGACAGACTATGGAAATAAGAAGATACAAAAAATCGGATTGCAAAGAAATGGCTGAACTTTTTTATAATACAGTTCACAGTGTCAATTCTGCAGACTACAGCAAAGACCAGCTTGATGCATGGGCAACAGGCAGTGTTAATTTAGAAAAATGGAATAAGGAATATAATGAAAGCTATACTCTTGTTGCAGTTGAAAATAATGTTATTACAGGATTTGGCAATATATACAGTTCAGGTTATCTGGATATGCTCTATGTTCATAAGGACTATCAGCACAGAGGTATAGCATCCGAAATATGCAGCCGTCTTGAAAATCATTATAATGTGGATAAAATAACGGTTCATGCTTCAATTACGGCAAAGCCTTTTTTTGAAAAAAGGGGCTACGGAGTTTTAAATGAGCAGACCGTTATAAGAAACGGAATAAATATTGTAAACTATGTAATGTTGTTAAAAAAGTAATTGACAAATTAGTTTTATTATGATAAAATAACACATGTTGTCAAAAAGCAGAAAATTTAATTTTTTACTTGACATTGAAAACCCCTTGTGTTATTATGATAAAGACGCGTATCGTCTTTTTTTTGTGTATAAATTTTACACAACAGACAAATTTAAAAATAAAATTTAATTATTCAGAAAGAGGTGGAAGTCTTGAGAACAAGAATTACATTAGCTTGTACAGAGTGTAAGCAGAGAAATTATGACACTATGAAGGACAAGAAAGTACATCCTGACAGAATGGAAACCAAGAAGTACTGCAAGTTCTGCAGAACACATACTTTACACAGAGAAACTAAGTAATAGGTTTACCTCACGAAAGGGGAAGTCAGAATGGAAAAGAAAAAGTTTGATTTTTCAGGCTGGGTAAAGGTACATGTTGCAGAATTTAAGCGTATAATATGGCCCAGCAGGGAAGAAATAGTTAAGCAGACTCTCTCAGTTATTGCAATTTCATTAATTTTTGGTTGTGTAGTTATTGCATTTGATTATATTGTTGAATTCGGATACAATGCACTTGTTAGTTTATTAGGTTAATGGAGTGAGGTATAATAATGTCAGAGGAACTTAACAATCAGCTCAGATGGTATGTTATCCATACTTATTCAGGCTATGAAAATAAAGTTAAGACCAATATTGAAAAGCTTGTCGAAAACAGCGGACTGGAAGAATATATTCAGGAAATTTCAGTACCTATGGAAGAGGCAGTTGAAATCAAAAATGGTGTTAAGAAGACTGTACAGAGGAAAAAATTCCCCGGTTATGTTCTTCTTAAAATGATTATGAATGACGATACATGGTACGTTGTCAGAAACACCAGAGGTGTTACAAGCTTCGTAGGTCCCGGAAGCAAGCCTGTTCCTCTGACAGATGCAGAGGTCATGGCAATGGGACTTGAGAGCGTCGATATAACTGATATTGATATTGCTGTAGGAGACAGTGTTATTGTTACAACAGGAGCTTTTGCAGACAATGTCGGCACAGTTAAGGAAATTAATCTGGCAAAGAAAACTGTTACAGTTGCAATTTCCTTATTCGGTCGTGAGACCCCCATGGAACTGGACTTTACACAGGTTCAGCCATTAGTTAAGTAAACAGACGATATTTGAGAATAAGTTTATTCTCAGTGGGAGGGAAAATCCCTTTATCCCGCTAATTACCACATTATAGGAGGTGCCTTAAAATGGCAAAAAAGGTTGAAGGTTTTATTAAGTTACAGATCGCTGCTGGTAAGGCTACACCAGCACCACCTGTTGGTCCTGCTTTAGGTCAGCATGGTGTTAACATTATGGGCTTCTGTAAGGAGTTCAATGAAAGAACTGCTAAGGATGCAGGTCTTATCATCCCTGTTGTTATTACAGTATATCAGGACAAGAGCTTTACATTCGTTACAAAGACTCCTCCTGCAGCTGTTCTTTTAAAGAAGGCTTGCAAGATCGAGTCAGGTTCAGGCGTTCCTAACAAGACTAAGGTTGCAACTATTTCTAGAGCTGAAGTTCAGAAGATCGCTGAATTAAAAATGCAGGATTTAACTGCAGCTAGCATTGATGCTGCTATCAGCATGGTTGCAGGTACAGCCAGAAGTATGGGTATTGTTGTAGAAGACTAATTGTTAAATGCGTGGGAGGGAATACTCCCGATATTACCACTTAAGGAGGAACTATTGTGAAAAGAGGAAAGAAATATCTCGAAAAGAGTAAGCTTGTAAATAAAGCTAATTTATATGATGTATCAGAAGCTTGTGCTTTAATTCCACAGGTTAGCACAGCTAAGTTTGATGAAACTGTAGAAGCTCATATCCGTTTAGGTGTAGACAGCCGTCATGCTGATCAGCAGGTAAGAGGTGCTGTAGTACTTCCTCACGGTACAGGTAAGACTGTAAGAGTTCTTGTATTTGCTAAGAATCAGAAGGCTGATGAAGCAGCTGCTGCAGGTGCAGATTATGTAGGTGCAGAAGATTTAGTTGCTAAGATCCAGCAGGAAAACTGGTTTGATTTTGATGTAGTTGTTGCAACACCTGATATGATGGGTCTTGTAGGTAGAATCGGTAGAGTTTTAGGTCCTAAGGGCTTAATGCCTAACCCTAAGGCTGGTACTGTAACTATGGATGTTGCAAAGGCTATTGAGGAAATTAAGGCTGGTAAGATCGAATACAGACTTGATAAGACTAACATTATTCATGTACCTGTAGGTAAGGTTTCATTTGGTGCTGAAAAGCTTCAGGAAAATTTCCAGACTCTTATGAGTGCTATTATTAAAGCTAAGCCTGCTGCTGCTAAGGGTACTTACTTAAAGTCAGTTGTTCTTACAACTACTATGGGCCCAAGTGTTAAGGTTAATGCAGCAAGACTTTCAGAATAATTTTGAATAATTAAATTTGTCCCATAGAAAAGAACCGTGAAAGCGGTTCTTTTTTTGTGCAATAGAAAATTATTTTAAAATTTCTGAGAGATTTATTGATTATATATTAACATTTTTAAACTAAAAATCGTATTACTATTGAAAGGAGGTATGAAAAATGGCTAAGTCTTTGCTGCGTACGGACAAAGAAGTTGAAGAGATTTATAAAAGAAACGTGGATACAGTTTACAGAGTTTGTTTTATGTATATGAAAAATAAACATGATACTGAAGATATGGTTCAGAACACTTTTCTTAAGCTTATTTCATACAATAAGGAATTTATCAATAGTAATCATGAAAAAGCATGGTTAATAGTTACTGCAACTAATTTATGTAAAGATTTTTATAAATCAAAATGGAGTAAAAGAGAAAATATAGATGATTTTGAAAATAATATTATATCATATGAAAAAACTGATATAAATGAAACTCTTGAAGCTATATTTAAATTACCTTATAAATATAAGACCGCGATTTATTTATATTATTATGAAGGATATAAATGTAATGAAATAGCGAAAATTCTTAATAAGCCATGTTCTACAATTCGTGTTTATTTACATAAAGGAAGAAAATTACTAAAAAATATGTTAGGCGGTGATTTTGATGAAGAATGAAAAAATAATCAATGCATTAAATAAAATTAATCCTGATATTGAAACAAAGGATAAAATGCTTAAAAATATAAACTGTAAAATTCAGATTTACCGCCGTGAACAGAAGGAGGACAAATTTATGGTAAGAAGAATAATATTTATAAGTGTTTGTATTACATTAATATGTGTATCGACTGCTTTTGCAGCATATAAATACTTTACAGGCGGACAGGTTGCTTATAGACTTGGAGATGAAAAACTTTCATCAGCTTTTGATTTAAATAATGATGATTTTAAGATACAAAGTGAAACAATAGGTGATTATAAAGCTACATTACTTGGTATCACATCGGGTAAAAATATAAGTGATTTTAAGTCATCATCTTGGGATGTAATACCTGAAAGAACATATATAGTTACTGCTGTTGAAAAGTCTGATGGAAGTGAAATAGATTATGATGATGAAATTCTTATTACACCTCTTATAGAAGGTTTGGAACCTTGGAAATATAATATTCTTACAATGAACGGAGGATATATTGAACAAATTATAGATGGTGTTATGTATCGTATTATTGAGTGTGATAATATTGAATACTTTTCGGACAGGCATATATATCTTGCTGTATTAAATAGCGTATTTTACGATAAGAATGCATATAATTACGATACAGAAACAGGCTTAATTGAAAGAAATAAGGAATATGACAAAACAAATATTTTATTTGATTTGGATATGGATAAATCAAAAGCAGACAGTAAAAAAGCTGAAAAATATATTGATAAAGCAGAAAATAAATTTAGCGGTTACGGAAAAATAAGCGAAGAAACTGAATAATAATTAAGTTATGATTTTATTATTGACCAGAAAATTTAGCGGGAGAAATTTTCCCGCTAAATTTTAATTACAGAACTTTTTTAATAAAGTTCATATTAAGCAGTGATATGTGTACCGCTTTTTATCCTTTGATATTAGCACTTTGAGTCGCAGATACCAAATCCATTGTTGCCGCAGCAGCAAAGAAGAAGGATAATTATAATGATCCATGAGCAGTCATTTCCACAGCCGCCGATCAGGTTTCCGATGCCGTTGTTGTTACCACAGCAGCAAAGTAAGATGATAATTATCCAGATAAAATTGTTATTGTTGTTGCAACCCATAATAAGTTACCTCCAAATTTGAATACATTATAGTCTATGTTGTTTTTTCAATAAGTTGCAAGTCCACATAAAAATTTTTTAAAATCATTTTCTATTGAAAAAAGTGCTGATTTATGTTAAAATTTTTTCAATTATATAATTTTCCGAAAGGTGGATATAAAATGAATAAACTTCTTGCAAGGGAATATATTGCGGGCTTTTTAAAAGAAGATGTGGGCACCGGAGATTTATCAACAGATATAATATTTGGTAATGAGCTCAGAGGTGAAGGCTATTTTCTGGCAAAGGATAATGGTATTGTGTGCGGAACTGAAATCATTGATATGACCTATTCTTTTTTCAGCGATGATTATAATATAAACTTGCTTAAAAAAGACGGTGATACAGTAAAAAAGGGTGAAAAAATAGCTGAGGTTGAAGGAAAAGTATCAACTCTCCTTACAGCTGAAAGAGTAATACTCAATTTAATGCAGCTAATGAGCGGTATTGCAACAATGGGAAATAAACTGGTTACAGCACTTGATGATCCTACCATAAAAATTGTGGATACAAGAAAAACATATCCGGGATTAAGGATTTTTGAAAAATATGCCGTTACTAAGGGAGGTTGCTACAATCACAGATATGCCCTTTATGACGGTGTGATGCTTAAAGATAATCATATAGCTTTTGCCGGAGGAATAACAAAGGCTGTTGAAAAAGTTAAATCACAGCTTGGGCATATGATAAAGGTTGAGGTGGAAACCGAAACAAGGGAACAGGTAATCGAGGCAGTTAATGCCGGTGCTGATGTTATAATGTTTGACAACAGAACTCCCGGTGAAATAAAGGAGCTTCAGAAACTTGTTCCTTCACATATCATTACAGAGGCATCAGGAGGTATCAATCTTGATACAATAGGCAGTTTTAAGGGCTGCGGAGTTAATATTATATCTGTCGGTTCACTTACAAACGGTGTTAAGCCTTTGGATATAAGCTTTTTAAGCAGGGAGGCAGTTAAAAAATGATAAACAGGATCAAAGAAATCAAAAAACAGTTAGGTGATGACTTATTAATACTTGCTCATCACTATCAGAGAGATGAAATTGTTGAACTGGCAGATGCTGTAGGTGACAGCCTTAAGCTTGCCCAGATAGCAGAGGAAAATAAAAAGGCTAAATATATTGTATTCTGCGGTGTCCATTTTATGGCTGAAACGGCTGATATTTTATCAGAGGATTACCAGAGAGTATTTTTGCCTGAAAGAACATCAGGCTGCCCTATGGCTGATATGGCAGACAGAAAAAGTGCTGAAAAGGCATGGGATATAATAACAAAAGAGCTTGGTGAAAGTATAGTACCTATTACATATATTAATTCAAAGGCAGAGGTCAAGGCTTTCTGCGGTGTTCATGATGGTACTACAGTTACTTCCGGAAATGCTGAAAAGGTTGTTAAGTGGGGATTTAGTGTTAAGGATAAAATACTTTTTCTCCCTGACCAGAATTTAGGTAAAAATACTGCTGCAGCTTTAGGTGTTGATGAAAAGTATATGGCTCTTTATGATCAGCATACAGAGAAGCTCACATATGTCTGTAAACCGGAAGAGGTAAAAATGATATTGTGGAACGGCTATTGTCACGTTCATCACAACATTACGGAAGAAAAAGTCAGAGAGGCAAGAAATGAAAATCCTGATGCCAGGATCATAGTACATCCTGAATGTAAACATGAAATTGTTAAAATGTGTGACGGATCAGGTTCCACAACATATTTGATAAAGGCTGTGGAAAACTCCGATAAAAACACAAAGTGGGTCATCGGTACGGAATACAACCTTGTTCAAAGACTTAAGGAAAAATTTACAGACAGAGAAATTAAAATACTTGATGAAGAAAGTATCTGTACAAATATGAATAAAACTACTCTTGAAAATTTATGTGAGACTCTTGAGGATATTTTAAAGGGTGACTATTCAAAGCAGATTACAGTTGACAGGCAGACTGCAGAAGAGGCTGTAAAAGCTCTTGATACAATGCTTTCATTAAGCTAGGAGGATTAATATGAAATTAGGTTTTATAGGCGCAGGAAACATGGGAGGAGCCATTATAAGAGGCTTTATAAAGAGCAATAAGGTGAATGCTCAAAACATATTGGTTACAAGAAAAAATAAGGCTGCTCTTAAGGATATGGAAGATGATCTGGGCATTACTGCCTGTGAAAATTCAGCCATTCTTGCAGAAAAGAGTGATGTTATTTTTATGGCAGTTAAGCCTGTGATGTTTTCTTCTGTTATTGATGAAATAAGAGAACAGGTAAAGAAATCTGATCCCCTTGTTGTTTCTATGGCTGCAGGACTTACTACAGATAAAATAAGGGATATGTTTGGTTTTGATATAAGGCTTGTCAGAATTATGCCTAATATAAATGCAGAAATACTTATGTCAGCTACTTCTGTCTGTAAAAATTCAACTGCTTCGGATGAAGATATGGAAATGATAAAGGATCTGCTTTCTTCAATAGGTCTTGCAACGGAAGTCAGTGAAAATATGTTTTCTGTATTTTCCGCTATTGCCGGCTGTTCCCCTGCCTATGTTTATATGTTCATAGATGCCCTTGCAAGAGGTGCACAGAAAATGGGTATGAATAAGAAGCAGGCACTTGAAATTGCCTCTGCAGCAGTTGTGGGAAGTGCGAATATGTTTATTAAAAGTGATGAACATCCGCAGGCTCTTGTGGATAAAGTTTGCTCTCCCGGAGGAACAACTATAGAAGGACTTTGTACTCTTGAGGAATATAAGTTTACGGCAGGAATAGTTAAGGCTGTTGAAAATATTGTTAAAAAGGACATGGATTTGAATAAATAAAAAATGGTGCTTAGCACCATTTTTTATTTATTCAACTACTTTAATTGCTTTTGGTACAAAATTACCTTTCTTAAACTTGTCCTCCTGAGTATGTATGATCAGGTATGAAATTATAACAAGTATAACTCCTGCAGCTATACCTATTACTTCACCGTTATTCATTCCCATACTTAAGGCACCGTAATATCCGCCGAATATACCTATCATAAAGGCTGCAAAGGGAATTCCGTACATTATAAGAGTTGCTTTCATAAAATCTGCATTGTCAAGAACAAGGTCTACCTTATTTCCCACTGAAGCATTGCACATATTTTCTGCCTTGATGAGCATATCTTCTTTTTTCATTCCTGCTGTGCAGGCACGGCATTTTGCACAGGCTTCGGTTCTCTGCAATTTAACAATTATTTTGTTGTTTTCTTTTCCGACAACTTCCCCTACTTCACCCAATATTTTATCAGCCATTTAATCTCTCTCCTTTAATATAGATTTAAAAATAAGATAACCGCCCCAGATAATAAAAAGCATAGTTATTATAAGTCTGGTCAGTCCGAAAAGATTTATAATACTTCTGAGACCCAATATAATTATGAATATACCTATAACTGTCTGTATAATGTTCTTTTTTCTTTTACCTGTTATACTGTCTGTTACAAGGCTTACTCCTATACCTGTAAGTACTCCGTCAAAAAAAGGAATACCTGCCATAACAGAAATACCTGCAGCAGTAAAGGCAAGCCCTGCCGTAAGCTGACCCGGTTTTCTTTCTCTTATATATATTACATCAAAAATAACTCCGGGGCAACATATAAATCCCCCTGAAATATAAAAAAATCCTTTGATCCCGTTAAAAAGGAATAATTCATGAGAATTAATAATGCCGATCAGTGAAAAATAAATTAAATATACACCAAAAATCAAAGACCACTTTTTATTTTGTGCGAAGTAGAGAATTAAAAACATAACACCGATAATAAAAAGCAGCAATGTTCCTGCATTGATACTTAACATATCTTTAAAATAAAATATAATTCCCGTTATAATCAATAAAATACCAAGGAGAATTCCTGAAAGTCTGTTTTTCATTGTAACCACCTCATATGTATATACGGATTTTCAGGTAAAAGTCTGAAAACTTGACAATCACTTTTTATACATGATATACTAAATTGCAAATTTTAACAAAGGAGAAAATACCATGAAAGATCTTGTAATGCTTTATGTATTATTTTTTAAAATGGGAAGTGTATGCTTTGGAGGAGGGTATGCAATGCTTCCCATACTTGAAAGAGAGCTTGTTACTAAAAGAAACTGGTGTACTAAGGAGGAACTTCTTGATTATTATGCAATAGGTCAGTGTACACCGGGAGTTATAGCTGTAAATACGTCAACTTTTATCGGGCATAAGCTTAAAGGAATTCCGGGAGGAATAATTGCAACTCTTGGATTTGTTTCGCCGTCTATGATAATTATTACTATACTTGCCACAATACTTGAATATGTTACTGACATACCTGTTGTAACATATGCTTTCAGCGGTATAAGGATATGTGTCTGTATTCTTGTACTGAGTGCCGTAATAAATCTGTGGAAAAGTGCCGTTACAAGCAAAATAGGAATAGGAATATTTATTGTTGTTTTTCTTCTTTCTGCAGTATGGGAAATAAGTCCCATTATAATTGTTATTTCCGCAGGTATATTCGGATATGTATTCAGAACTGTTTCAGATAAAAGAAAGGAGAAGGAAAGTAAATGATATATTTAACATTATTTTATGAGTTTTTCAAAATAGGTTTATTTGCTGTAGGCGGGGGACTTGCTACCCTTCCCTTTCTTCAGGACCTTTCCACAATTCATCCTGACTGGTTTTCAATAAGTCAGCTTATGGATATGGTAGCTGTTTCAGAGTCTACACCGGGACCTTTGGGTATAAATATGTCAACTTATGTAGGTTTTACTACGGCAGGTATTCCCGGAGGTATTGTCGCAACTATGGGACTTGTAGCTCCGTCAATAATTGTTATTATTATAATTGCTTCAATATTTAATAAGTTTAAGGACAGCCCTGTTGTTGAAAAAATATTTTACGGTATAAGACCTGCTTCAATAGGTCTTATAGCAGCTGCGGGATTTTTGTTAATGAAAGAGGCTCTTCTTGATATCAGCAGCTTTAAAGAAAGCGGAGCAGTTCTGGATTTATTTAATATTAAGTCGATCATATTTGCTGTAATAATATATATTGCACTGGTTAAATTTAATAAGCATCCCATTTTTTACATAGCTGCCGCTGCAGTAGTTGGAATAATTGTAAAATTTTAATATTAAAATAAAAAATTAAATTTTGTACAAATCTTACAAAAATGTTACATACATGTTGAAAATTGTAAAATAAGACATAAAATTAAGATGTGAATAAAATTTATTTAAATGTGGATAAAAACAGTAAAAATACACTTTATAAACTCGCTTAAAAAGGTTATTAACAAAGTTTTCCCACTTATCCACAAAATTTGAAGAGTAATTGCTCACATAAATTTTAATTTAAATTAAAGTTATCCACAAAAATAAAAAATAAATTAAAATTGCTGTAACAGGCTTAACAAGTGGCTTTTGTAATTTTGTGAAAAATTATTGTAAAAAATTTAAAAATTTGAAATAAAAAATTTTTTAAATTAATAAAGGATTTTTCAGACTTATGCAGAATATAATAAATAAGAGGATGTTTTTCCTCCCTCTATTACAAAGGAGTTGGTATTATGCGTTATTCATTTATCGGTAAGAATTTTGATGTAACTGACAATTTCAGTAATAAGATTTCTGCTAAGCTTGACAGAATTTCTAAGCTTTTTCCACAGGATGCAGAAGCTAACATTCTTTTGACAGAAAATAAACTTGATAAGAAAATCGATGTTACAGTAAACCTTCCTAATAAGAGAATTATTAAGGCAGAGGTTACTAAGGATGATTTTATGGCTGCTGTTGATGAAGCTGTGGATATTCTTGAAAACCAGATGGTTAAGTATAAGAATAAACTTCATGACAGAGCTAAAAAGGTACCGGCTTATGCGGCAGAATTAAGTGCTATTGCCCTTGATGAAGATGAATATTCAGATGAAGATACAATAAATATTGTAAAATCAAAAAAATTCTTCGTTAAGCCTATGGATGCGGAAGAAGCTTGTATGCAGATGGATATGTTAGGTCACAGTTTCTTTGTTTTCAGAAATGCTGAAAGTGATGAGATCAATATTGTTTATAAGCGTAAAGACGGAGCATATGGTCTTATTGAACCTGAGATTTAAATAATCTAAAATAGAAATTTCATTGTTTTTTTCTTAAAAGGAAGTGGATATATCCACTTCTTTTTTTGTGCGTCTTGTTTATAGATATTAAATGTATTCCTTTGTTTTTTTTTAACAAAAAAATTTTTTTTATTTGTATATTTTGCCAGTTTTTTATCATTTAATTTTATATTGTTGATTTTGTATAAAAAATATCTTATAATTTACCTATATTAGTATAATATAAAAAGGAGGAAAGAATATGAAGATTAGTTCAAAAAGAACATTGAGCCGTATTTTATCATTTGTTATGTTAGTTTCGGCAATGTGTACTAACTTAACTGTGGTAAATGCAAGCTCTGATACATCAGCTTTAGCTGATGGTAATGATCTCATAAGTGTATGGGATTTTGGTGGCGTTGAAGAAAGCGACACAAGTTTATACACAAACTATATTACCAGAGATTTTCTTGACAACTGGACAGAAGTTGGAGATGAAGCCAGCGGTAATAAAGGTAAATTTTTAAATGGCGGTACATTTGATATGGGCGGAGGATTAACTCTCGTTACAAATGCAAATGACCGTGCTTTTAATGAAGGTCCAAGAGGATATGCTTTAAATGCAGATGCTATATTTGCCTTCCCTGACGGTTATACTGCAAATGGTATGTGGTATGCAAACGGTACAGGCGGAGACACCAGAAGATATATGCAGATTGCAAATGTTACAGCAGGCTCTGAAATAAAGGTTTATACAGGCAGTTCAAATACTTCTGATAATATGGTCAACTTTACATATTTAGGTACAGAGGGAACTCAGTCTGAAGAACAGGTTTCAGCAGGCGGTGACAGCACAATAATGAAGTTTATTGCAAAGTATAATGGTGATTACAAGATCTGGTTTAATGCAGCAGGCGGTAAGCCCGTTGTTAACAGAATCGTAATGACACCTCCTGTAGATGTGACCCTTAATATTGATTTAGCAGGGTTAGATGTTGAAAATTATTCTGTTGAATTCAGAAATGATACAACAGGCGAAGTAACAGAAGCTAATGTTACAGGAACAACTGCAACTGCTAAGTTAACACCGGGATATACATTCACAGCTTCTTTAACAGGTGCTTTAGGTTATGGATTTACATCTGACACAAAGACAGTTGATGTAACTATTGATGATTTTAAGGCAGGAAACAAGGAAGTAACTGCAGTAGTTGAAGTTAAGGAAACTTATACTGCTACAGGTAAGCTTTTAGGTTTTGATGAAGGTTATGATACAAGCAAGCTTGTTCTCAGATTTGTTCCCGATGAGGAATCAAATGCTGAAACTGTTACTGCTACTGTAGATGCAGATTTATCATACACTGCTACTCTTGAGCCTGATATTGAATATACAGCAGTTCTTGAAGGCGTAAATGATTATGAAGTAACAGAAAACGGTACAATAAGCGGTAACGGCAATATGACACAGGATATTACAGTGGCTATGAAGGCAACTTATACAGTTACAGGTAATATTGTCGGCGGTGCAAATGTAACAGAAATTGCATTTGTAAATGTTGATGATAATTATTCCTATGGCGGTATAATTGAAGGCAGCAGCTACGCTGTTGTATTAAGAGATGGTTCTTATGAGGTACAGGCTGTGGCTGATGGCTATACTACATCAGGTCACGTTGTAGTAAGCGGTAAGAACACAACAAAGGATATTTTATTTGTTCCCGTTAACCCTGAGCCTCCTGTAGTTGATACAAGTGTAAGAGATATTTATGTTGGCTGTGAAGGTCAGGTAAATAATTTTGATACTATGGGTGAAGCTCTTGAGGCAGCTAAGGTGATGAATCCAACATCTGAAGCTGAAAGAGTAACAATACATATTGCTCCGGGAACTTACAGAGAGCAGATCACAGTTGAAACTCCTTATATCACTCTTGTTCCTGAAGGAAACGGTGATGTAGTTTTAACATGGTATTATGGCATTGGCTATTATTACTATTCAATTGATGCTACAGGATATTATAACGAAGAAAATGCCTTTGATAAGTATGATAAAAATACTCCTGCAAAATGGGGTGTTGCTACTTATGTAAAGAATACTGCTACAGGATTTAAGGCAGAAAATATTACATTTGAAGCTTCATTCAATAAGTACATTACTGATGAAGAAATTGCTGACGGTGTAGAGGAAACAGGTGCTTTACCTGCAAGAACATATGCTTTAGACCCAACAAGCAGAGCTGCAACTGAAAGAAGTACAGCTTTATGTGTTGAGGCTGCTGATGCGGAATTTAATAACTGTACATTTATAGGTTCACAGGATACCCTCTATATGGGTGACAATACCAATACATATTACAAGAACTGTACAATCGAAGGTAACACAGATTATATTTTTGGTTCAGGTAATGCTGTATTTGACGGCTGTGAATTAAGATTCTGCGGTTACAGTGACACTGCAATGGGCGGTTACATTACAGCAGGCAGATCAAATAATGTTCCGGGTTACATGGGTTACTTGTTCAGAGCTTGTACTATTACTAACAAGGAAGGTATGGCTCAGGCAGCAGGTTATTATGGCAGACCTTGGGATGCAGGTTCAAATATTACTTTCTTAAATACTGTTTTTGAAAATGCTGATGCTATTACAGCTGAAGGCTGGACTTCAATGTCCGGTGTTGCTCCTGAATCAGCTGACTTCAAGGAATATGGTACAATGCTTGCAGACGGTACTCCTGTTAATACATCAGGAAGAGTGGCAGGTACTGTATTGACTGATGAAGAAGCTCAGGCAATTGATGCAAAAGCATATTTCGGTGACTGGACTCCTGCATATTATGTAGAGGACACTACACCTGTTGAATTTGTTGATAATCCATATTGGTCAACTGACGGAGATGTTTTACTTCCTGCAACAGGAAATACATTTACTGTTAAATATTCATTAGGTGCAAATGATGCAAATGATGCTTCTAAGATCATATATGAATTAGTTGATACAGGCGATGTTAATGCTGAAGGTACAGTTATAAAGGCAACAACAGCTGCAGCTAACACCGGTGTTAAGATCACTAATGATATGATCGGCAAATTCCTTAAGGTTACAGTAACTCCATGTACAATTATGGGTAATGTAGGTACTGCTGCATCAATTATCACTGAAAAGGAAATTACTTTAGGTTCAGGTTCAGTTGATACCGAAAGACCTAGCGGTAAGGCAGTTGTATTCCTTGCAGGCGACTCAACTGTTAAGGATTATTCAGCAGGCGCTATTAACAACAGCGGTGCTAACAGACCAGAAGGATCATGGGGTGAATTCCTTGGTTACTTCTTAAATGATAACTATGAAGTTATGGACTATGCACAGGGCGGCAGAAGTTCAAGAAACTTTATTGACGGTACATCAAGCGGTAATGACAGATATCTTGATAAGATCAAGGAACAGATGGTTGCAGGTGACTACTTATTTATACAGTTTGGTCACAATGACAGCTCTGCAGACTATAAAGACAGATATGTTCCTGTAGGTGAGCCTGATGAAAACGGAAGTTATCCATATACAGCACCAACATCAGATGGTGCAGGTGACGGAAGCTTCAAGTGGTATTTACAGGAAATGGTAAATGCAGCTAAAGAAGTTGGAGCAACTCCTGTAATGGTAACTCCTGTATCAAGAATGTACTTTAACAGTGATGGTACTATTTATTCACATCATGGTGATAATGATGAATATGTAATTGCAACAAGACAGGTTGCTGAAGAAAACGGTATTCTTTGTTTCGACCTTTATGAGCTTACAAAGACTATGTATGAGGATGCTTACAAGGTTGACGGAGCTAATGGTTCATCTGATCTTGCATACAGATTATTTGCAAACGGTGAAAAGACTCATCATTCTAAGTTAGGCGGTTTTGCAATTGCTGCCGAGCTTGCGGAAATGATACAGAATTCTTCATTAGGTCTTTCAAATGCAGTTGTTACTCCTGACAGTATGTATATTACAGATGATAAGGGTAATGCTGAATTTACTGTAAATAACAGTGGTGTATTTACAGGCTACGGAAGAAATGCAGGCGGAACATTTGATGAATCAGTTCCTTGTACTTACTGGGATGAATATGTAAACAATGTTTTAGCTGAAATTAATGATACTCCTGATGTTACTGTATCAACAGAAACAACAACAGAAGCAACAACAGATTCTGTACCTGATGATTCAACAGAAACAACAACAGAAAATGTAAGTCCTGTTGGTGGTTCTATAGCTATTGTTCCTGAAGTAATCAGCCAGACAGATTCTCAGATAAAAGTTGCATATAAGGTTGAAGGAAATGCTTCAGGCTTTAACAACTATACATTATTCTTCACATTTGACGGAAACGTACTTACTCCTGCAAGTGTTGAAGACGGTGATATTTCAATTGATGTAACTGATGCACTTGGACTTGATAAAAAAGCATATGCATCAAATGCAGAAAATATATTAAATCAGTTTACTAATGCTCCTTTAGCAGGTAATACTGACTTCCCTGATGCTGATGGTGTTAAGACACAGGCTGAAATGGGTAAAGTTAAGGTTTCATTCTGTATATTTGATGATGCATTTATTGTATCACCGGACGGTGCACTTCCTAAGTTTACAGGTGAAGGCACACTCTTTACTGTAACATATGATGTTAAGGGTGATGTTACAGGCTCAGCTCTTGGTGTAGATATTAATGTTATAAATGCTGTATCTTCTGATTTGAACATTGCTTCTAAACCGGAAAGCGTAACAGGCGGCACTTATACATTTACCGATGAGACTACAACAGATACAACAGAGAGCTCAACAGAAACTACAACAGATGATGTAACAGAGAGTTCAACAGAAGAGCCTACAGAAGCTACAACAGACGATGTAACAGAGAGTTCAACAGAAGAACCTACAGAAGCTACAACAGATGATGTAACAGAGAGTTCAACAGAAGAACCTACAGAAGTTACAACAGATGATATAATAGAAAGTTCAACAGAGGCAACAACAAGTACTCCTGTAACAGAAGCACCTGAAGAAGATACAACAAGAAGATCTTATAGTTCAGGCGGTGCCGGTGCTTCAAGCCTTACTGTAAATAATTATTCAGGCACTGAAGCAACTACAGAGGGAACAACATCTGATGAAACTGACGAAGATACAGAAGGAACAACCGAAGAACTTCCATCTGTTGAAGTAGTTATCGGCAGTGAAGATATAATTGTAAACGGCGAAAGCTATAGTATGGATGTGGCACCATATATCCAGGCTTCATCTAACTCAACAATGGTTCCGTTAAGATTTGTAGCAATAGCTATAACAGGCGGAAATGTTGAAGAGGCAGATACAAGTGATATGGTATCTTGGAATGCAGTTACTAAGCAGGCAACGATCAATAAGAACGGTGTTACAATTGTATTTACAGCAGGAAGTAATACAGCTGTAATCAATGGTGTTGAAACATCAATGAATTACGGTGTAACTGCTGAGATCAGAGATGACAGAATGTTTGTACCATTCAGAATTATCGGCGAATCATTGGGTGCTGATGTTGAATGGGATGCAGATACTAAGACAGCTTATTATAACAGATAAGTTTGATTTCTGATAATTATCAGGGCTTCGAATTTTCGAAGCCCTTTTTAAATATTATAACATAATAAAAATGCCTGATTGATCAGAACTGTAATCAGGCATTTTTATTATTTGCTTGTATTAAAAATTGTTGTAATATAAATTTCTTTAATTCTGAATTTTGATCTTATATTTTTTAAAGCAACAAGTGCTTTATCATAGTTTTCATAAAATCCGAAAACTGTGGGACCGCTTCCGCTCATAAGTGAACCTATAGCATCATATTCAAGCATAGCTTTTTTAATATCTGCAATTATCGGATAATTTTTCACCGTAACAGTTTCAAGAACATTGCACATATTATCGCATATTCCCTTTAAATCCTTATTTTTTATGAGCTCGATTATTTTTTTGTTATCAGGATGCTTTTTGACATTATTCAAGTCAAAATTTCCGAACACTGCAGCTGTAGATACATTAATAGGAGGTTTTGCTATAAGTACTATACTGTTTGGAAAAGGAGGAAGCTGTGTAAGTTTTTCCCCAATACCTTCGGCTAAAGCTGTTCCCCTTAATATACAGTATGGAACATCGGCACCAAGTGTTTTGCCAAGTGCCATAAGTTCATTGTCATCAGCTTTTATTTTAAATAAATTTCTTATTCCTATAAGTGTGGCTGCACAGTCGCTGCTGCCTCCCGCCATACCTGCTGCAACAGGTATATTTTTTGTCAGATGGATTTTTAAGCCTTCTTTTATGTTATATTTTTCTTTCATAAGTGCAGCTGCTTTGTATACCAGATTTCTTTCATCGCAGGGAAGCCAGCTGTAGTTGGCAGTCATTTCAATATTGTTATTTTCGGTAGTATTTATTGTGATATTGTCACATAAATTTATTGTCTGCATTATCATTGATAAATCATGATAACCGTCTTCTCTTTTTCTTAAAACATCAAGAGTTATATTTATTTTTGCTCTGGCATTTAATTTGATCTGTTTCATTAACGGTACCGCCTTATTGTATTTTTAGAATTTAAATGATCAGTAAATTTCGTTGTTCAAAAGTATAGTATACAGACATAAAACAAATTAGTCAATATTACTTTTTATTTTCTATCTGAGCAACGATATAAGGCAAAGTACTGAAATTATTAATTATATAATTTGCACCGGCTTTTTTAAATTTGTCATGAACCTTTTTTCTTGCATGTTTTTTCTCATCTTCACTTAAGGCTTCAAATTCTTCATATGACAATCCCATTTCGGAACTGCCGTCAATTACACCTACAGTGGTTACTCCTGCATTATAGCCTTCCTTTATATCATTTACGGTATCCCCTACTTTAATTACGTTGTGTACGGAGCCTACACCCATTTTTTCCATATTTTTAAATATCATAAAGGGATCAGGTCTTCCCTGCCCGTTTACTTGCTCTGAATTGATCCAGCAATCAACAAATACACCTTTTCTAGCCACAATTTTTGTAAGGAATTCCATTAATTCAGTTGAATAGCTTGTTGTGGAACCGATCCTTATACCTGATTCACGCAATGTTTCAAGAGTTGTCTTAACATATTCCTTAGGAGCCGAGTATTTTTCTACTTTTTCAAATATTTTAGCTTCAAACCTTCTGTTTAATTCTCTAACGTCACCTTCGTTAGGCTCTATACCTGTATTTTTATACCAAAGTTTAGAAATTCTGTCACTTTCAAGTATAGATCTTATGTGGTCAACTTTTTCTATACCCATTTTTGCTCTTATTTCTTTTGTAGTAAGATGTATGCCGAAATCTTCAAATATTTCTCTGTAATTTTCCTCTGTTGCCATACATCCGTAGTCTACAATTGTTCCTGACCAGTCTAATATTACTGCTTCAATTTTTCTCAATAAAATCACATCCTAATAAATATATAGTTATTTTCATTATAACACAAAAACTATATTATTTCAACAAAATAAAGTAAAAACTATATAAAATTAATGTTTATATTTTATTTTACGAGCCTTTTTAAAAAACTTGCAATTTGTAGATATATGGTGTATTATACTTATATAATAGATTAATTGCAGGCATTTTTGTCTGAACGGTTTTATAAATAAAAATGGGGAGGAGAACCAATGACTCCGGAAATAAATAATGTTAAAAATACAATAAGTCATATTGCAGGAGAAGAAAAGGCTGTTGTATCAGATAATAAAAATAGGAAAAGGCTTGTGCTGAATTTTAAAAATGTTAATAAAAAATTTGCAATGAAACATGTTATAAAAAATTGTAATATTATTATTAACAAAGGCGAAGTTATGGCAATACTCGGACCCGAGGGACATGGAAAATCAACAATTGCAAAGCTTGCTTCGGGACTTATACGCCCTACAGATGGTGAGGTTTTAATAAGAGGTGTAAATGCAGGCAGAATTACAAATTCAATAGTAAGCTATCAGCCAGATATTCCATATTTTAAATATGATACTACTGTGTCTGAACTTTTAAATATGTACGGAAGATTTTTTAAGGATTTTAGTTATAAAAGAGCTTATCAGCTTTTAAAGCATTTTGATATTTCAAGGCGCACACGTTTTGAAAATCTTTCCACTACAGCTCTTTTTATTGTTCAGGTCATTATGGTTTCAAGCAGGAGAGCAAGTCTCTATATATTTGACGATCCTCTTGTGCACTGTGATCCCAAGTACAGAGATGAAATTATAAAAATGATCGATCCATGCAGAAAAAACGGTGCTGTTCTGCTTCTTTCACAAACTGCAGGAGGTCTTGATGACATAACAGATAAGGTAGTATTTTTAAAACATGGAAATATTGTGAAAGAGTTTTATAATGCAGATGATTATGAAGCTGAATTTGGTAACAGTTTGTTAAATGATGTGTACAAGGAGGTATTTAAGCGTGCTTAATCTTTTATATTATGATATGAAAGCTACAGTAAAAAGAAGCTGGTATTATTTTGTTATTATATCAATTCTTGCTATACTTGTACGCTTTTTATGCAGTGAAGCTTTTATGTCTTTCTTTACAGATATTAATTTTATATATGGTTATGTTGTAGGTGCTGTTGCCGGCGGCTTTCTCGGAGCCTTTGGCATACTTGTTACACTGATCATTATTGTATATCAGACACAATGGTTTGATGAAAACATACTTTCGTCAGAGGGTCAGCTTACAAATATGTTTCCTGTTGCAAGCTGGCAGATAATTCTGAGCAAAATACTTACTGCACTTATATGGAGCTTTATAATTGTTCTTATGGCTATAGGTATAGTGTGTATTGTAATGGTTGGTACTGAATATTTTGAAGAACTGGCAAAGACGGTTGTTGAAATCGGAGCTGATAATCAGGTAGATATAAGCCTTACAGGACTTATGATCTCCGTCGGTTTCTATATAGTAACGGGAATTACATCTTTTGTATCCCTTTGTTTTGTGGCTCAGATGATAGGACAGGTTTTCGGGAACTTCAGAAATGTTGTTATACTTGTTGCTTTTATAGGAATTCTGGCATTAAGTCTTTTTCTGGAGTATAAAATAGCTTTAATGTCAGGTGTTATAGCTCCTGAGGGGATTGCTGCAGATGATATTGTGAAGTTTTGTATTCAGGCTATGACGAAACTTACAGTAATAAATATCTTTGCAATAGTTATATACTGGCTTGTTTCATCGTTTATTTTAAAAAGATTTTTAACAGTAGTTTAATATTGGGAGAGGTGTTTTATGGGATTGATAAAAGCTGTTAAGGGTGCATTGTCAGGCTCTCTTGCTGATTCATGGAGAGAATATTTTTATTGCGAGGCTATGCCCGGGGATATTCTGGTAACAAAAGGCTTAAAAAGAAATTCAAAGAGAAGTTCAAATGTAAAGGGTGACGACAACATAATTTCAAATGGTTCAGTGATCGCTGTCAATGAAGGACAGTGTATGATCATAGTTGAACAGGGAAAGGTTGCCGAGCTTTGTGCAGAACCCGGGGAATTTATTTACGATTCTTCAACTGAACCAAGTCTTTTTTACGGAGATCTGGGAGAAAGTATAAAAGATACATTTAAGCAGGTCGGTAAGAGATTTACATTTGGCGGAGATACGGGAGCGGATCAGAGAATATATTTCTTTAATACAAAAGAAATAATGGGCAATAAATACGGAACACCTAATCCCGTTCCTTTCAGAGTTACCGATAACAATATTGGTCTTGATATGGATATATCTATACGCTGTTACGGTGAGTATTCATATAAAATAACTGATCCTATGCTTTTTTATACAAATGTCTGCGGTAATGTGGAAAGAGATTACAGCAGAACCAATATTGACAGTCAGCTAAAAACAGAGCTTCTTACGGCATTACAGCCTGCATTTGCTAAAATAAGCGAAAAAGGAATAAGATACAGTAATCTTCCTGCACATACCGATGATATAGCAGATGCTCTTAATGATGTTTTGTCTGAAAACTGGAGAGAAAAAAGAGGAATTGAGGTATTTTCATTTGGTATTTCTTCTGTAACAGCTACGGATGAAGATGCAAAAATGATCAAGGAACTTCAGAGAAATGCTGTTTTCAGAAATCCGTCAATGGCTGCGGCACAGCTTGTAGGTGCACAGTCAGAGGCAATGCAGGCAGCAGCGGAAAATCCCGGAGGAGCTTTTGCAGGCTTTATGGGAATGGGTCTTGCACAGAATGCAGGAAGTGAAAACATACAGACGCTTTTTGGAATGTCAGAAAAAAATGACCATGGCTGGTTATGTGAATGCGGAACTTCAAATACGGGAAAATTCTGCAGTAACTGTGGCAAAAAGAAACCGGAGCCCGGTTGGAAGTGTGACTGCGGTGAAGTAAATACGGGCAATTTCTGCAGCAACTGCGGCAAAAAGAGACCTGAAACAGAGTGGAAATGTGAATGCGGAACCGTAAACACGGGAAAATTCTGCAGTAATTGTGGTAAAGCAAAAAATTAATCGGAACTTTTTAATAAGAGATGGCTTCGATCTTTGAATCTTTCTTTTAATTTAAAATATAAGATAAGCAAAAAATCCCCGATTGCTCGGGGACTTTTTGCTTTTGAATAAAAAATTCTGATTATCTGCAGCAGCCGCATCCATTGTTGCAGCCACAACCGCAGTTATTGCTATTGTTATTGTTTGTGTTGCTGCCACAGCCGCAACCGCAGTTATTGTTGTCTGATGTGTTATTTTCAGAAGGAATGTTGCCGCTTATACCGGCTAAAAATTCTTTCTTCTGTGGTGGTGCAAATATATCCATTGGGAAGTCTATATTGTCAAATACTTCACATGGATTGGTACTTGAAACATCTTCACATTCCTTTGGAATACAGAAGCCCTTTGACTCTACAGAAAGATTAACAAGTCTGAAGAGCTTGATGATTGTAAATAAGCCGATAGTTACATTTACATGGTCTGCATTGTCAGCACCGTCATTGCAGCAACAGCAGTTGTTATATACAAGCTCTGAACTGAGAGCAACAGCCTTTGATTCTACAAGAACAAATGGCTGTGAACTTGTGTCAAAGCTGTTTCCGCCTGCTGATAAGAAATCAGTTGAAACAAGTGAATCAGTTGTGATTGAACCGAATAATGTTACCTTCTTGTTAAATACGCTCTGTGCAGGAATTGTACATAAAGTTGTGCCGTTTACATTCTTGAATACAAGATCATAGGCAAATACATACTTTAAATCAATATCCCAGTATCCAACTCTGAAAGGATTCTGCTTCTTGCTTACAACAACTACTTTTTCTACCCTGAAATTGTTAACAGTAACAGCTGCTGCATTTTCGGGAGGAGTAATTATTTCGCCCTGCTCAAGTGTAATTCCTGAACAAAAAGTTCCGCAGGTTGCTGCTCTTGCAGGACCTACAATACCGCCCTCAAGACAGTCCTGCTGTCTGCAGGCATCATATACTTTTAAGGCAATTATACATTCATCCTTTACCTTACTGCAGCCTGTAACGGAATTGGTGTTAAAATCAAATATTCCCATTTTGAAACCTCCTATTATTTTCTTCCCCCTCTAATGTTAAGTTATGAAAGTTATTTATTTTTGTGATAGTGTGTGGTATAATTATTATAAAACTATGATGAAGAGGTCAAAAGTATTTGACACAGGTATCATATTATTGTAAATATAGGAGGAAATATGAAAAAGATACTTTTATTGATTTTTGCTTGTACACTTTTATTCACAGCCTGTAAGGAGGATGTTGCTCCCGAGGAATGTATAGAACAGACTAATGAATTTGTCACATATTTTAAAAACAAGGATTTTGAAAGTATGTATGAAATGACGGTTTATAAGGATCCATATCTGGCAGGAACATATGATGAAAATTCACCTATAGGACAGAAGCTTTTTAATGCAATGGCAGATAATCTTAATTTTGAAATAACGGGAGGCTCAAGAGACGGGAATTCCGCTTATGTAAGAGCCCATGTTGTAACAATAGATTTTAATCAGCTTCTGACTGATGTTGTATCCGAATATATGGAATACTGTAAGACAAATGCAGAAAATTTAACATCTGATCAGATGGGTGATGCTCTTGAAAGTATACTTGATGAAGCTCTTAAAAATCCTCAGCCTTTTGAAAAGGATACAAGTCTTGACTTCGTAAAACAGGACGGTAAGTGGGTGATTGAGGATAATGTAGGTGTGTATGATGATTTATCGGGAGGTTATTTAACTTATTGTTTCAGTGTAAATACATCTCTGGGTAATATAAATGCCGAAAGTTAAAATATTTTATTTATTAAGACTAATTTAATTATTTTTTAATCAAATTCTCATTTATTTTATTGCATTTTCCGACTGTAAATATTATAATTAAATATATACTGTGAAAATTGAAGATTTATAAGGCAATATAAATTTTATTTCATAGATAAGAACAGATATAAACAAGTATACAAGGGGGTTCCTTAATGAAGAAGAGAGTTTTTTGTGCCGGCATTGCAGTTGCAATGACGCTGAGCAGTTTGGGTCCGGTACCTTCTCTGGCTGCTGTTGACAACAGCTGGATCGCAGACTGGACAGGAAAGGACGGAAGTATTAATTTTAACATTACATCAACTGATGACAATACAGTTGTAATGGAAAATACAAAGGTCAATAACGGTAAGTTTTCTGACGGAGAAGACAGCATAATTTATTATGCAAAGGAATTTGATATTTCAGATGATTTTGAAATAAGTGCAAAGGTTACAATAGATGAATATAATACTATGGAAGAAAGCAGTAATCCTCAGCAGGGTTCTGTAGGCATTGCTGTTTTAGACTCCCTTTATCACAAGACAGATGATATTTCATATGATGATGGTCTTTTTCTCGGTACTTATGCCGAAAGCAAATCAGATGATCTGACTTTCAGAGCTATGTCAAGAAATTCATCAGACAAAAAAGAAGTAAGTGAGGCTCTTTCCGACACTATTTCAAATACGGGCAGTAATTTGGGTACTTTTACTCTTTCTATTAAGAAGGTAGGTAATGCTTATACACTGACATGCGGTGATAATAGTCAGGTTGTGGAAATGACTTCTTTTGAAAGCACAGTTTACCCTTGTTTATATATAGCAAGAAATGTTAAAGCAACTTTTTCAGATGTTAAGGTAGAAAAATCAGCTAAAAAGCCTGTTTCTATGAGTATTGAAGGAAACTGCAAGACAGATTATATATATGGTGACGATATTGACCTTACAGGTATTAAGGTAATGGTTACATATGATGACGGTTCAACCGAAGAGGTAAATGATTATCTTGTGAAAGGTTTTAATTCCAAAGAAACAGGAAAGCAGACAGTCACTCTTATAAAGGGTGATGCTCAGGCAACTATACCTGTTGAAGTAAGCGACCTTAAGGTTACAGATATAACAGTTGATTTCCTTCCTGTAAAGAGCACATATGCAAAAGGAGATCTGTTTAAAACAGAGGGTATGCAGGTAACAGCTTCATATAATGATGGTACAAGTGAAATACTTGATCCCGATGAGTATATTTTAAAAATAGACGGTAAAACCGTAAAAGACGGAGATCCCGTTACAGGTACGGGAAATAAGCAGGTCAAGGTATACAGAGCTGAAGCAGAAGGAATATCTTCAAATAATGTTTCAGGAAATTTCTATATAACTGTTAATAAAAATGCTGTTGATACTATAACAGTAAAGGAACCTGATAAAACTATTTATTATTTAGGTGATGAATTTGATGCTACAGGTATGACAGTAACTTCAAGTTATATTAATAATTCGGGAGATGCCGTTGAAGAAATATTAAAGGATACGGACTATACTGTTTCCGGCTTTGACAGCAGTGCTGTAGGTGACAAGACAATTACTGTAACATCTGTTGCAAATCCGGAGGTTACAGCAAGCTTTAAAATAAATGTATTTGAAAGACAGCCTCAGAGTATACAGATATCAGAATATCCAAGAACTACTTATGCTGTAGGAGAAGAGTTTGATAGGAGCGATATGATCGTATCTATTGTGTATGACAACGGTGATGTTGAAGCTACGGATAATTACACTGTTGATACATCAGCCTTTGATACAAGTGCTGCAGGCACAACTTCTGTGACTATTTCTGTTGACGGTTTTGAAAGTGTTACACTTCCTGTAACTGTAGTTGCTGAAATGAATAATGCATGGAGAAGTTCTACCTTCGGACAGAGTTCAGGTTATGACAAGGGTGCTGATCTGGTAGGTGTTACTGCTGAAAATTACGGTACTGTTGAGGGCAAGATAAATGTTAAGGCTTGGGACGGTGCAGGAAAGATCACCAATGACCATGACGGTATGACATATTATTATACTGAGATAGCAGGAGACAGTGATTTTAAGATAAGTGCGGATATTACTGTAAACAGATATCTTGAACATGATAATGACGATACAAAAAGAAACGGTCAGGAAGCCTTTGGTATAATGGCAAGAGATGTAATACCTCTTGAAGGAACTGACGGCAGCATTACAATTGACCCTGATTCAGCAAAGGTTGACGATGAAGGTGTTGCAGTACCTATGAACAACAATACTGTATTTGCTTCTAATATGGTTATTTTAGGAGGATATTCAGGTACAGGCTGGCCTACAGATCCTACATCTGCTTCATATGAAAAGAACACAAATATAAACAGAATCAATCTTCTTGTAAGAGATGGCGTAACTGCTACTGACGGTGGGGGAACAAGAATAGGACCTTATGCGGTAAGTTCTGATTTCCCTAAGGAAGGAAATAAATACAGAATTACTCTTGAAAGATTAAACGGCGGTTTAATGGCTAAATGCTACAATTATCAGACCGATGAAACAATGGAATATTACTATTATGATGACAGCTTCCTTACAACACAGAATCCCGATGTTGCATATGTAGGTTTCTTTGCTGCAAGATGGGCTGAGATAACTGTTGAAAATGTAGATTTCCATGAAACAAGCAAGGCAACTGACAGAACCATTGTAAGCAATGAACAGACTGTTGAAACTCCGGAACTTTATTTCAGAGATGATCCTTATTCAACAAATCCGGTTTATGAATTTGACCTTGACCTTGACAATGCAAGGGGTACCGTTACAGTAAAAATGAATGACAAGGTTATTGCACAGGACAGACCTATTTCCGATGTTGAACACTTTACAGCTAATTTAAATACCAATGCTGTAAATAAGCTTGTTGCTGTGTTTACACCTGATGACAGTCTTAATTTAACAAGCTATGAACCTATTATTATAAGAGAAAATATATATCATAAGAGTGTAAATCAGGCTATAACAACTGTTTATGCAAGTCCTGATGGAAGCTTCAAGGGTGACGGTACAGAAAATAATCCTTATGATATCTATACAGCTATAGGTTTCCTTCAGCCGGGACAGACTCTTATACTTAAAAACGGAACATATAAGCTTACAAAGCCTATTGAAGTTTTATACGGGGACAACGGTACAGCAAACAAGATGCTTACTGTACAGGCTGAAGAAAAGGGTAAAGTTATACTTGACTGTCAGAAACTTACAGCAGCAGTTATTCACGGCGGCGGTTACTGGCACTACAAGGACATTGAATTTACAAATTCCGCAGATAATCAGAAGTGTTTCCATTTAGGCGGAAGCAACAATATTATTGAAAACTGCGTATTTTCAAATAACGGAGATCTGGGTCTTCAGATAAGCAGAATAAACGGTACTTTACAGCCTGATTTTGATACATGGCCTGCAAATAACCTTATTCTTGACTGTGAGTCATATAATAACTGTGACCCGTCAATGATCAATGCCGACGGCTTTGGTGCAAAGCTTACTGTAGGTAACGGCAATGTATTCAGAAACTGTAAATCTCATCACAATCTTGATGATGGCTGGGATTTATATACAAAGGTAAATACAGGTGCCATCGGTGCTGTAACTCTTGAAAACTGTGAATCATACAGAAACGGCTGGAGATTAAATGAAGATGGTACGGAAACTCCTTACAATGCAGGCGGAAATAACGGATATAAGTGCGGCGGAGAAAATGTTGCTGTTCAGCATGTTTTAATTAACTGTAAGGCATGGGGCAACGGAAATAACGGTGTTACTACAAATTCCAATCCTTCATTAAAGCTTGTTAATGTAACTTCATATGATAATGCAGGAGCTAATATAAGACTTTACAGTGATAAGCCTGAAGAATACAACTATGATGTACAGGGTGTATATTCTGTAAACGGCGGAGAAGCTGACGTTGTGGCTACTCTTACAGAGGATACTGAATATACAAATGCAAGTGAAACACCTCTTTCAAGCGGTATCAATTACTGGTGCAACAGTGAGGGTGTCGGTGTAAATTCAGAGGGTGATACACTAACTACAGTAGAAAGTATAAACAGGCTTAACAGCAAATAATTAAATAAATATACAGACCTCCCTGAAATACGGGAGGTTTTGTTTAGAGGTAATATTTATGGATTTTAAGGGATTTAATGAATACACAAATGAATATCTTGTTGGGATAAGATTTAATAACAACAGGGAGTGGTTTCAGGCTCATAAGGATATGTATACTGAAAATGTGCATAATACAACTGTTGCCTTTGCAAATGAAATTTTAAACAGAATGACAGCCCTTGACCCCGGTTTTACAGAAAAACCAAGAGTGTCAAGGGCTAACAGAGATGTGAGATTTTCAAAAGATAAATCACCCTATAAGGTATGTAAATGGTTCTTTTTTAAAAATGAAATGACAAAGGGAAGCATACCTCACGATGCACCGGGATATTTTTTTGAAATGTCTGCAGACTGGTGGAGATATGGCCTTTTTTATGGTGATAATCCAAAGGTTATGGAAAATTTCAGAGCAAGGATAAATGCAGACCCTGCAGGCTGTGAAAGAATGTTAAAGCTTGCTGACAGACAGAATATTTATAATCTTGAGGGAGAAGATTATAAAAGAATTTTTAACAAAGACCTTGATCCTTATCTTAATAAATGGGCACAAAAAAAGTGGATAACTTATGTGCGGTATGAAAATTACGATAATATGGATTTTTATTCTCCAAAGCTTGTGGACACTGTCTTTGAAGGTTTTAAAAAGATTTATCCTGTGTATAAGTATTTTAAGTTAGGGTGCTGATATGAAAAAAACTATAGGAATACTTGCCCATGTTGATGCAGGCAAAACAACATTGTCTGACATGCTCCTTTATATAACGGGAAAAGTAAGAAATCTGGGACAGGTTAACAACAAAACTTCAAATCTGGATACAAATGAAATAGAAAAAGCAAGGGGTATTACAATATTTGCCGACCAGGCACAGTTTGAATACAGAGATAATGTATATTATCTTATTGATACTCCGGGGCATATAGATTTCTCGCCGGAAACCGAGCGCTCTCTTATGGCTCTTGACTATGCCATACTCCTTATAAACGGACCTGCGGGAGTTCAGAGCCATACTTTTACTCTTTTCCGCCTTCTTGAAAGCTATAATATACCTTTTTTTATTTTTATAAATAAAACAGATATGGAAGGCTTTAATGCCGATAAAGTAATAAAGGATATAGAGCTTAAGCTTACAAAAAACATTGCTGTAATTGATAATATTGAGGACAGCGGAGAAATTGCCGCTGAAAACGATGAGGATTTTCTTGAAAAGTATATAGATGGAAAATACAGTAATGAAGATATTGAAAAAAGCCTTTCCTTAACTATAAAGGAAAGAAAAATTTATCCTGTATGTATGGGAACGGCTTTAAGCAGTGAAAGTATAAAAAAATTTTTTGATATTTTTGACAGACTTACTTATACCGATTACAATGAAAATGAAGATTTTGAAGGCATTGTCTATAAAATAAGAAATACTGATACAAGGCTTACATTTATAAAGTGTTTAAAAGGAAAAATAAACGTAAAGGATGAGCTTGTATTTGATGAAAGTGAAAAGATAAACGAAATAAGGTTTTACAACGGAGCAAAGTATGAAAACAGACAATCGGCACAGGCGGGAGATGTTTTTGCCGTAACGGGATTAAAAAGTCCCCTATGCGGAAATTTAATAAGGAATAAAAACAATAATACAGAAAAAAGAAAATATATGCTTCAGTCTGCTCTTGAATCGGGAGTAATAATCAAGGATAATACAGATGTTACTGCAGTTATGAAAAAGCTTCAGGTCATTGAAAGTGAAGAGCCCTCTCTTTCTGTTCATTTCAACAGTGAGACTCAGGAGGTCTTGATCTATGCAATGGGAAAGATACAGCTTGAGGTTCTGGAGCAGGAAGTTAAAGACAGATTTAATATTGAAATAGGCTTTAAAAATCCAAAGATACAGTACAGAGAGAGTATTTCTGCCCCTGTTACAGGTTACGGACATTTTGAGCCTATGCGTCATTATGCCGAGGTCAAGCTGAGGCTTGAGCCGGGAGAAAGAGGCAGCGGCATAACATTTGAGTCAAAGTGTGATAAGGAAAGACTTCCTGCTCACTGGCACAAACTTATTGAAAAGCATATTTTTGAAAAGACTCATATCGGAATTCTTACGGGAAGCCCTCTTACCGATGTACATATTGTTCTTGTTGACGGCAAAGACCATTTGAAGCATACTGAGCCGGGAGATTTCAGAGAAGCAACTTACAGAGCTGTAAGACAGGGACTTGAAAAGGCTGAAAATATAATTCTGGAGCCCTATTACAGATTTGAAATATATACAGATTCAGAATATATAGGCAGAATAATGTCTGATATACAAAAGCGCAGAGGCAGCTTTGAGCCTCCTTTGCAAAATGAAAATTATGTGTATATTAAGGGAAGAGGTCCTGTTGAGGAATTTATGGATTACGGAACTGAATTTCTTGCCTTTACAAAGGGTACTGGAACCGTAAACATGGTTTTTGACGGATATGAAGTCTGTGACGAAGCCGTTAAAAACAGAATAATTGAAGAAAGAGCCTATAACAAGGGAGCGGATAAAGCTAACCCTTCAAGCTCTGTATTTGCGGCAAAGGGGACTTCCTTTGTTGCCGAGTGGTATGAATGTGAACAGTATATGAGAACATACAGTGAGGAATAAACTATGGATTACGAAAAGTATATGGATATGGCACTGGAAGAAGCAAATATTGCCTTTAATAATAAAGAAGTTCCCATTGGCTGTGTTATTGTATATGATGATAAGGTCATAGGCAAAGGTTCAAATCAGAGAGTAACAAAGGGAAATGTCCTGGCTCATGCTGAAATTATAGCTATAAATGAAGCTTGCGGATATATGGGTGACTGGAGGCTTGAGGGCTGTACCCTTTTTGTAACTGTAGAGCCATGCCCCATGTGCGCCGGTGCAATTTTACAGGCAAGAGTAAAGGAAGTTGTATTTGGCACAAGAAATCCGAAAGCAGGATGTGCAGGCTCAATTTACAATATTCTGCAGGATGACAGGTTTAATCACGTTGTTGAGATCACAGAAGGTATAAGACAGGAAGAATGTACCGGGCTTATGAAGGAGTTTTTTAAAAAGTTCAGAGAAAAAAGCGATTTAAGAAATATACCCGGTGTAGGCAAAAATATGGAGCATCATTTTAAAAGTCTGGGAATAAACTCCATTGAAGATCTGAAAGAAAAAGATCCCGAAGAATTATATATTGCCGACTGCAGAAACAAAGGTACTGAAGTTGACAGATGTGTCCTGTATGTATACAGGCTTGCTGTTTACTATGCGGAAAATGAAGTACATGATGCCGAAAAATTAAAATGGTGGTACTGGAAGGACAGAGAGTACAGGAAAGGAAATTGATTGTTATGAAAGCTGTTATATTTGATTTTGACGGAACTATAGCAGACAGCTCATATGTGTGGAAGAAGGTCGATGAGGACTTTTTCAGGGCAAGGGGTATGGATGTTCCCGAGGATTACGTTGACGCTATAAGCACAATGAGTTTTGTAAGCGGTGCTGTTTATACAAAGGAAAAGTACAATTTGCCTGAAACCGTTGAAGATATCATGGCTGAATGGAATGTTCATGCTTTAAAGGAATATGCTGAAAATGTTAAACTTAAGCCCTATGCAAGGGAGTACATAGCCGAATACAAAAACAAGGGATACAAGATAGGTCTTGCAACTGCCTCAAATCCTGAATTCTATATGCCTGTTCTTGAAAGAGAAGGTATTATAGGCTGGTTTGATGCCTTTGCAGACGGGATCAGCGGAGTAAGAAATAAAGATTATCCCGATATTTATATTTTATGTGCCGAAAAAATGGGTGTCAGTCCCGAAAACTGTTTTGTCTATGAGGATATTTTAAAGGGTGTGAGATCCGCAAAATCCGCAGGCATGACAGTAACTGCCGTATATGACGAAGGCAACAGGGATAGATGGCAGGAAACAAAGAAGGAAGCCCATCATTTTATAATGAGCTTCAGAGACTGTTTAAGTCTTTAATGGCGGTTTATGCTGAAAAACTTAATTAAAATTTTGTTGACTTTTATATAAATAAATAGTAAAATATAATAGTCCTGTGCTAGTCGGGGAGGTAGCGGTGCCCTGTAGTCTGCAATCCGCTTTAGCAGAGATTATGTCCGCACTGAGGCTTTAGTTTGTGGGGTCAGCCTGCAGGCTTTTGATGCTGACGATTGAGTCTTGCACAACGGGAACCTGTGAACCGTGTCAGATCCGGAAGGAAGCAGCACTAAGCAGTCATTTTCGTGTGTTGCAAGGGTGCTTGATCCGAGTTGAAACCTGTTGTAACGCCCGGAAGCTACTGTCGGGGTCGGATGCACAGGATTTTTTACTGATATAATGTATATTTTATTTTATATTATTAAAATGATAAGTATTTGTATATGTGTTAAAAATATATGAATTATAACAAAAACTATTGCTTTTAATATTTTTGTGGTGTATAATTAATTATGTTAATAGATATATGGTAAACTGATTTAAGAATCGGCATTTTGAAGTCTGTTTTTATATTTGCAGTTCAGCCGAATATCTTGAATAACAAAACTTTGTTCCCCCCAATTATCTCAGATAATTTACAAAGATTAAGTTGCTTTTGCAGTTTTTATTGTTATTAAGCAGTCTGATTTAAAATAATTATTTTTTCAGATGCTGTCAGCTTAAGGACATTACTGATATTCCTCCCAGTTTTCAGTTTTGTCTTATCTGTTAAAGAACATATATCCGTTAATAAAACACAGCGTGATCGGAAATAAGCTGTGAATAGCTATTAGCTGCAGAAAACTCTCTTCCCCCTTTAACAGAGAGTTTTTTGTTTTGTCTGAAATTTTTTAAACACTTCTTTTATTAAAAACATACCTTATTTAAAGCATCAGCTATAACCTCTATACTGTTTAAAGCTTCTTCATATGTATTTGTCTGAGCTCCAAGTTCAATGAGCATACTTTTATCCTTCATATGCAATGAATATCTGTAGGCATTTATGTATATTTTTCTTGTAATAGAAGAATTAAATGAGGTCACGGCACACTGCATCTGGAAGCTTAAGGCAAGATTTGTTTTTAAATAAGAATTTTCAAGTCCTGTTGTGGGAACAAGATTTCCGTTATCCCATTTTCTGCATATACCGTTAAAGAACATAATTTTAGCGTAGGATTTGCCGTCTATTGTTGTTGCAAGATGAAGATTTTCGTTTACACCATCTCTGTGCAAGTCTATAACAAGCTGTATAGATGGATTTTCTTTTATTACCTGTGTAATTACAGGTTCAGCTCTTTCATAGGCGCCATCTCTCTGGAGCTTACCGTCAACAACATCAAATTTGTCTGTAATGTGGAGACATTCTATTCCATATTTATCCTCAAGTATACTTTTTAAATATTCCCCTGCTCCTATTATACCATCACTGTCACTTTTGCTGTCAGCATATCTTTCACTTCCGTGGGTGTGAAAAATTAAAACCTTTGGTCCGTTTCCTTCTATATTAATATGAAGATTTGCTTCTGACATTTCTTCTATATTAAATAAATCTTCCGGCATACCTGTTTTTTTGTCTATTGCATAAAATGTCTTTTTTACTGTGTTGAAATCGCTTAAGTCAATGCTTTGAGTATAATTTTCACTCACCTCATTTTCGGTACCTATAAATACATTTCCAAGTTCATAAATTGACACATCTCCCAAAGTAATGGAATTATGACTGAATAGAAATAATATCATTGTTAAAATTGTTGAAATTGTCAAAAATAAGCCTGTCCTGCCCATTAAAAAACCCCTTACGTATATAATTACGATAAAATATAATAAAATTAAAAAAACTTTTGTGATAGTTGCATATTTTTTACTATGAAAATTGTAAAATCATAACAAAATTGCTTAATTCACACTTTGTTCACATTAATTTCTTAGTTTATTCACAATAAAAGAGTAAGATAATAGTGTTTAGTTAAATGATAATGAGATACTTTCGCTAAATGGTAAGTATATATTATGTTATATTTAAAATTTAGTTGAAATATTCTTATTATCGTATTATTAATAAAAGGAGGATATATTATGAAGAAAAGCTTAAAAAGAGTTTTAAGCTCCATGCTTGCAGCAACAATGCTTGTTGGTACAGTATCATATGGAAGTTTTGACACAACTCCCATATTAAATATTGCTCCAACTGTTGTAAATGCAGCAACAGAAATTGGCATAACTGAATGCCAAGGTTGGCTCGAATCTGCATGGGTAGAATGGATGCCGGCTTCAACAGATGGTGTATCTTATTACACTGTATCCTATTCAAAGGATGGAAGCAGTTTTACAAGAATTGACAATGAGCTTATACGCAGGTATGGAGATGGCCATTGGAGAGCTGATATTGTAGGTCTTGCTGAAGGAAGCTACACAATTAAGGTTGAAGCTTTTGACAGCAGTGATGCATCTGTTTCCAGTGAAACAGCAGATGTTGTGGTAGAATCTCACGACAGGACAGGTTTTACTTTCAGCCCATCATCAAAGTTATCTCACTCAGATGATCCGCTTCAGTCTGGTGCATATAATGGCGATGGTACATTAAAGTCAAATGCAAATGTAATTTATATTACTAAAGCATCTGATATTGATACGGTAACTTATGAAGGATTTACCGGACTTTCAACTATTTTACAAAATAGAAGTAAGCAAAGTTCTGCACCTCTTGCAGTCAGAATTATAGGCAAAATTGATTATTCAGGTGGAGAACTTAATGGCAGCGGATATATTCAGGTAAAGCCTAGCAAATCTTATACTGATATAAACACTACTATTGAAGGTATCGGTGAAGATACAGCTGTTAACTTCGGTTTTCTTTTAAGAAATGCAGGAAATGTAGAGCTTAGAAACATGGCTATCCATGATTTTGGTGATGATGGTATCTCACTGGATACTGACAATGCTAATATATGGATACATAATATGGAATTTTTCTATGGTGAACAGGGCTCAGGAGATAAGGCTAAGGGTGACGGTTCTTCAGATGTAAAGAATGATTCACAGTATGTTACATTATCATATAATCATTACTGGGATGCAGGAAAGTGTTCTCTCTGTGGTATGAAGAGCGAATCAGGAGATAACTTTATTACTTATCATCACAACTGGTTTGATCATTCAGATTCAAGACATCCTAGAATCAGAACAATGTCTGTTCATGTTTATAATAATTACTATGATGGTAATGCAAAGTATGGTGTTGGAACATCAGCTGCATCAAGTGCCTTAGTTGAAGGTAATTATTTCAGAAATTGTAAGTATCCTACACTTCAGGGCTCAGTAGGCTGTGATGATGACGGCAGCGGTGGATCATCTACATTCGATGACAGTCCGGCAATAGGAGCTGTTAAGTTTGTTAATAATACTGTTGTAGGAGCTAACAGCAAGTGGACAACCGGTTCTGACGGAGAAGCATCAAGTAACGCAGATGCTTGTTTAGTAACTGACAGAAGCCAGAGTATAAATTATACAACAGCTGCAGGTGCTAAATATAACAACTTTGATACAAGCGGTGAACAGGCTTCATACATACAGGGTCTTACAATAGAATCTGCTGAAACAGCAAAAGCTAATGTAGAGAAGTATGCAGGTAAAACCGGCGGCGGAGATTTTAAAGAAGCAACAGGATTTGCTTTTGATAATTCTGTAGATGATACTGATTCTGAAATTAATACTAAATTAAGAACAGCTCTCACAAATTATTCAAATGACAATGTTTCTTCTACTTATACTATTAGTTCAATTGGTGGTTCTGTAGATGGTTCATTTGTTCCTGAAGAGCCTGAGGATCCAACTGAAACAACAACTTCAGCAGGAGGAGAAGATCCTTCAACTGAAACTACAACAACAAGTGAGCCTGTAGCTCCTACAGGTGGAAAGATCCTTAATGTTACAGAGTCAGGTAAGACAAGTGATTTCTTTAATGTTACAGCTGACAGTGTTTCAACAAATAAGGGAACAGTTAACTATAACGGACTTACTCTTACAGATTCTATTAAGATGAATAGTAAGGCAACAATAACATTTACTAACGGAGCAACAGGAAGTCTTGTATTAGTATTCAATCCTGATAATGCAGGTAATAAAATTGACTTCGATGGTGAAGTAATAACAGTACCTTCTAATGGTATTGTCACAATAAGTGATATTGCAGCAGGACCTCATACTTTAACAAGAAACAGCGGAGAATCTGCACTTTATTACTTAGCTTATTCAGATAATGAGTCAGGTGAAGAACCTTCATCAGAAACAACAACAGAGGCTACTACAGTTGCAACAACAGAGGCAACAACTGAAGCTACTACAGCTGCTACAACAGAAGCAACAACTGAAAAGCCTTCAGAAACAACAACTGAGGCTACTGATTACTTAACTATTGATTCTGATATGTCATTAAACAATGACAATGTTACAGGAAACAGATATTTCAATGTAACAGGAAACAAGACAAGCGGTAATAATGAGCTTCAGATTGGTACAAGCGGTAAGATTGAATTTACTGTAGCTGATGGTGCTAATGTATCAGTTACAGCAAGACATGCAAGTAGTACTGACAATACAGACAGAACTCTTTCAATGTCAAACGGTACAACTGTTACATATAAGGCTGGAGAAAGTGCAAAGACTAATGTTTTAGGTACAAATCTTCCTGCAGGTACTTACACAATTACAGTAAGCAATTCAATCAACATAACATCACTTGACATTACATTTACATCTGAGCCTGAGCCTTCAGTTGTAAAGGGCGATGCTAACGATGACGGCGTTGTTACTTCAGCTGATGTTAAGGAAATATTGAATTATGTAGTTGGTCTTATTGAATCAGTTGCAAATCCTGAAGCAGCTGATGTTAATAATGACAGCAGGGTATCTTCAAGTGATGCTTATATAATTCAGAAATATATTAAAACAAGTGTATGGCAGTAAGTCATAATTAAGTTTATATTTGTTCCCCTGCCCTATGGCAGGGGTATGGCTGAAAAAGTCAAATATTAAAGGAGGATATAAATATGAAAAAGTGCTTTAAGAAAGCTCTTAGCGGCATCTTAGCCTCAGCAATGCTTTTTTCATCTGTAGCAATTGCACCTACAAGTGTATTTGCGGCACCAAGCTTTGGTAAGGTTGGCGGATGGTTTGAAAGCATATATGCGGAAATTCCGGGAATTTCAGATGCCGATGTTACAGGTGTTTCTTACAGCGGTACAATGTCAGGCTCCCTTTCAGGACAGGATTTAGAGTACCTTGTAAGAGACTATAACGGCGGTGTTCGTATTGATATACCGGGATTAAAGGAAGGTACATATACATTAACAGTAACAACATCTGACGGTACTGTAACAAAGGATAATATTTCAGTTATGGAATATGACCGTTCAGGTTATGCACACTTTAATTACACTGAAGGTGTAGGTGCATATAATGATGACGGTACATTAAAAGACAATGCAATGGTTGTTTATGTTACAGAGGATACTAAGAATACAGTAACTCTTTCTTATGGCGGAAAGACTGTAACAGGTATCGGTAATATACTTAACTCAAGAGGTGCTAAGTCAAACGGCGGTAGTGCAACAAATAGTAACCAGGAAATATTAGAGGATCTGGGAAATAATAATATTCCTTTAGTAGTAAGAATTATAGGAGAAGTTAAAGCCGGAGATTCAAACACAAGCAATAATCCGCCAAGTGAAAATATTGATGGTCTTACTGTTTATGACAGTGCAGATAACGGCGGTACTGAAGGCGACAATGGTATGATGGCAAGAATAGAAGATGCCAAAGATATCACAATTGAAGGTATCGGTCCTGATGCTTCAATGAATGGTTGGGGTATCCATTTTGTATGCGGTACAGCGGCATATGCAGCAGGCTTAGGCAAGAGCTGTGAAATCAGAAACATCTATTTCCAGAACTATCCTGAAGATGCCTTTGGTGCAGAAGGTCAGCAGGAAGGATCAACACTTACTGCTCCTGTAGAAAGAATATGGGTACACAACAATAACTTTGGTCCGGGATACTGTAAGAATCCTACAGACAGTGATAAGGCTGAAGGTGACGGTTCATGTGACTTTAAGAGAGGTCAGTTCTATACAATGGCATACAACAAGTACTGGGATTGTCACAAGACCAACCTTATAGGTTCTTCTGACTCATCTCTTCAGTACTTTATGACAATGCATCATAATTATTATGAAAATTGTATGGCAAGAGGACCTTTAGCAAGACAGGGTAATATCCATATGTACAACAATGTATATATCGGACAGACAGACTATGCTATGAACACAAGAGCAAATGCATACATCTTCTCAGAATACAACTTATTCTATATGTGTAAGAATCCTATGAGAGTAGATGCAGGTGCTATAAAGAGTTACAATGACTCATTATCTTCATGTATTGAAGAAATGGGCGGTACTGTTGTAACAGACAGAAACCAGAAGGTTTCAAGCGGTAATAAGTATGAAAACTTCGATACAAATTCTTCATTAAGCTATATTCCTAGCGGTGATTATATCTTACAGGAAGATGTAAGTGAAGCTAAGAAGGTAGTTATGGCTTATACAGGTGTTATGAAGGAAGATGTAGTAACTCCTGATGAAGTATCAACTTCATTAGTAGAGCCTGGCAAGCAGCCATCTGCTTCAGTAGTTCTTCCATATAAGAAAGATCTTAACAGTACATACCTTACAAAGGGTACTCAGACTAAGGATAATATTTACTTCAGTGCATATAAGGCAGCTGGTGACAGCATATCTATTAAAGAAGGTCAGGCTATTGTATTTAATGTAAATACAAATGCTAATATTACAATTACAGACGGCGGCGGTACATATCCTGTAGTGTTAATGAATGACAGTGGTGTTGAATACCTTACAGGCAGTGGTACAGTTTATGATGTACCTGCAGGTACTTACTTCATTCAGCCTAGCGGATTCTCACCTGCAAAGGACGGCGGAGAACCAAGCTATAAGGAAGCTAAGATAACATTCTTAGGTATTGAGGCTTATGACCCAACTGCTCCTACTGTAACTGAGCCTACTACTCAGGCTACAACTGAAGGCAGTGTTGAAACTACAACCAGAGCACAGGGCGGAGATGTAGAAGATCCTACTGAAGAAACAACAGAAGGTATCCAGGGTGATCCTGTATTAATGGGTACTTATGTATTCGGTGACAATGCTTCAGGCGGAGACTTTAACGTTACAGAAAAGAAGTCAGCAGCCGGCAATATGACTATTGAATTAAGAGATGTAAGCAGTGACGGTGCAAGAGTAAGAAAAGATGACGGTAATATTGGTATTGCATTTAATCTTACTCAGGAAGCTAAAATAACAATTACTTATGATGGCAGAGGTATTGAAATCTACAATACCGGTACAGGCGAAACTATTACATTTGAGAGAGGTGCTAGCCCACAGAGTACAATTCTTGCACCGGGTAATTACTCAATATCAGGTGATGATACAGGAAGCAATTCAACTATCAGCCAGATAGTATTAGAGGCAACAGGCAGCACTCCTATAGAGACAACAACAGAAGCAACCACAGTTACAGAGACAACAACAGAAGCAACTACTGAGGCTCCATCAGAGACTACAACAGAAGCTCCTGCTCCTGTAGAAGGTGTACAGATCTCTGTTGGTGATGCGAGTGTCAATGTTGGAGAAACAGTTACAGTTCCTGTAAGAGTTTCAGGTATGGATACTCTTGCAAATTATGATATTGACTTAACTTATGATGATACTAAGTTAGAGATTACAGCTGTTACAAATGGTGATATGATCAATGTTACAGATGACACATTTGTTTATAACACAAGTGAAGCCGGATTGATACAGATATCAGCTGTAAATACAGATGATCTTAAGGGCGGCGAAATATTATTTAATGTAACATTTACAGGTGTTGCAGAAGGTACATCTGATATTACATTAACAGTTAATGAATTATTTGCTGAAAATTCAGCAAGTGTTGAATACACTGTAGAGAACGGTGCTGTAACCGTTACTGATAGCTCTACACCTTCAACAGGTATCAAGGGCGATGTAAACAAGGACGGTAAGGCTGATGCTGAAGATGCAGCTATTATATTAAAGATCAAAGCAGGTATAATAACTAATACAGCAGCTTATGATATGACCGTTGCAGATTGTAATGAAGACAGTAATATTGATGAACTTGATGCAGTTTGGATTTTAAGACAGTCACAGGGTGGTTCAGAAGATACAACTGTTACAACAACAGAAACAACAACAGAAACAACTACTGAGACTACAACAGAAGCAACTACTGAAGCAGTTGTTGGCGAAGGTCCATGGTCATTTGATGCAACATCATTAGGACAGGCTGTAGATAAGACTGCAATTGAAGCAGGTACAAAGTTAGGCACAGACGGTTTCTTCACTGTTATAGGTGATGTTACAATGAGAAGTGATAATAAAGTTACTACAGCTTCAGATGTAAAGAGCATTGAGCTTGGAAAGGCAGAGCGCGGTGCTGTTACATTTACAGTAACCGAAGATTCATATGTAGAATTTGATGCTTCAAGTACAGGTACAGCAAATACATCAGCAATAGGACTTAAGTCATCAGACGGTACATTCTATGTAAATACAACAGTAACAGGTTCAGCAAACGGCAGAACAACATTTTCTGCAAATGTACCTGCAGGTACTTACAGCATAGTATCTCCATTAGATGCAAATAATGACAGAGGTGCAAGAGTTTACTCTGTAAGTGTTGAAACAGGTTCAAAGGATATTACAACAACAACTACTACAGAAGGTGCTACAGAAGCAACTTCTGAAGAAACTCCTAGCGAAGGAACAACTGAGGCTCCTGCACCATCAGGAAATTCATGGACAGCAGGTGATAGTGATACAAGTTTTGTAAATGTTGGTTCAGTTGAAGCTAGTAAAAATGAACGTGATGCATTTATGAATGCTAATGGCGGTACAATATTTGAAAAGGTAGTTGTTCTTGAAGAAGGCACATTTACAATTACTCCTGCAGTAACAGGAACTTTAAAGGTTTATGCAGCTGTTAATGAATCAAGTGAAAAGAATGATGGTGTTCTTGAACCAACTTGGTCAGATGGCAGCTCAGCAGGTTCATATACATTACCTGCAAGAGATGACACTGCAGCAACAGCTTTTGAAATAGCAGTAGATGAGGCTCATGTAAATGATACACTTACATTTACAGTACCAAGAAAAATGTTATTATTCAAAGCTGAGATGAACTAATAAATAAAAAGCATAGGGTGAAATGTGGTAAAATTAATGTAAATTACTACATTTTGCCCTTGCAATTGCTTTTGTTTTATTATATAATATTAATATAGTTTTAATATTTAGAAAAGGAGGATATATATGAAGAAGTTATTCGGCGCACTTGTTGCCATGGGCGTTATGGCTCTTATGGCAGTTGGTGTACAAGCCGCTACATATTCAGCAGGCGTTGCAAGTCCTGGAGCCGGAATAGCTGAAATACCTGTAATGGTAACTCCTGAGGAGGGACAGACTGAATCAGTAAATGGTTATGTTATGACTCTTACATATGATTCAACTAAGGTCACACCTGTTGTTGCAGGTCAGGATGTAACAGGTGCAGATTGCTATGCTGAAGCAGGCGAAAGCTTTGCAAATGGCGTTTTAGTATCTGATGTCGTTAAGACAGAAGGTAATAATGTAACTTTAGCTGTTGCATGGGCTAGTGCAGATGCTGTTAATGTTGATGCACAGGCTGAACTTGCAAATGTTGATTTTAAAGTTGCAGAAACTGCTACAGGAGATGTTCCAATTACTGTTGCTGTTACAGCATTGACTAATGATGGTAATAGTGAAGCTGATATAGATACTATTACTGTAGGTAATGGTGAAATTACTATTGATGCGGAAGATTTCTTAAGAGGCGATGCTAATGGTGATGGTGTTGTAGACGGTAGAGATTCTGCTTTAATTGAACAGTCTTTGGTAAGCCTTGGTAGTATATTAGATGAAAATAAATTAAGAGCAGATGCTAATAATGATAGTACAATTGATGCAAGAGATGCTGCATTAATAGTTCAGTCATTAGTTGGTCTTGCAACTATTCCTGATTAAGTTATAATTCAGAGTATTGGAGGAATTAAAATGAAACTTAAAAATATTATTGCTTTAGCTGTAGCTTGTGGTGCAGCTATGGTAATGTCAGTTGCAGCTCATGCTGCTACTGAAGTTAAGGTTGAGGGAGCTTACGCCGATGAATATGGTGCAGTAGTTCCTATTGTTTTAAACACAACAGATACAGATAAGCTTAGTCAAGTTTCTGTTTATGAAATAGTACTTAATTATGATAGTTCTGTTTGGTCATATGATAGCTATAATGATCCTAATACATATGGATCAAGAAATCCACAGCCAATGGGTACAGTAACAACAAATCCTGCTGTTAATAATGACGGAACTGTTGAACTTGTTTATACTTGTAGTGGTGCAAATGGTTTCCCTACAGTATCTGATGGAAAATTAACTTTACTTGAAGTTTATTTATCTCCTAAGAGTGATACACCATCTGTAACAGATACAGATTTTAGTATTGGCGTAAATTATGTAGCAGATTATGATGGTGGTAATAATACTGCATATTATGGAACAGATATGAATTCATTCTTTACATTTGATGTAACTGGTGACCTTGGTGGCAATGAAGTTGTAGCTTTAGCTGCATCTACTGATAATGGTGTTACTAAGCAGCCTTTAGAGTATTATACAACTACTGACTGGACAGATGGTATGGATTACGCAGATGCAACAACAACTTTCCTTGTTGCTGTTGATAATTTACAGGGTAATGATGCCGTTACAGACATTACTATTTATGGTGAATTGGAAGATGGTTCTTATATTCCTTTAAGTTCACTTGATAAGAGTGATTTCTTAGTTCAGGATTTTGAATAAGGAGGGGTGATAGATATGAAGAAATATGAAAAGCCAATTATGGAAGTTTCAGTATTTAAAAGTGAAGATTTTATCACCGTTTCCGGTGGTCTTAAAGTAGACAGCGGTAGGTTAAGCGTTGGTGAAAATGTAATTAATTTCTAATTAATTATAAAGGAGTGGGTTTTCCCACTCCTTTAATTTTCACTATTATCATTTACAGCAATAGATTCTGACTGAGCTTGTTCTCTTAATTCTTCAAATTGAGCATCTCTTTCAGCTTTTTCTTTTAATCCTTCTTCTGTGTATATTTCGTTTATGGGCACCTCGTCAATTATAGGGTCATCTTCATCAACAGAATTTATATCAAAGAAATTATTGTTTTCATTTATTGTGGCTGTTTTAGTATCATTATTCCAACCAACTTTGGCATTTACAGCTTCTCCTATTGCTCTTAAAGGAAGCATAAATTTTCCATCAATGATCTGTTGAGGTACTTCAGGAGTAATTATTGTATCATTTACAGTAAATGTATCATTCCTGTTAGTAAGAGTTATAACAGTTTCCTTTTTCTCGTTAGTAAGAGTAGCTGTCTTTGTGTCATTGTCCCACTGAACGTCATATCCCATATATTCAAATACTCCTCTTACAGGTACGAGAGTACGTCCTTCAACTATTATCCCCTTGTCTGCTACAAGATTACCGTTTGAATATACTGTTACACTGTCACCTTCTGCAGCTATTGCAGGCACAGTGAGCATCATTGCCGCCGTAATGGCTGTCATTATAAATCTTTTCATTTGAATACCTCCGTAAATTTTTTTACACCTTGACTTAAACCTGATAATGTGGTATCATAATTATACAAAGAAGTTAAAAACAAGAGGGAGCAACCACAGCGGTTGCAGCCCCAAAATGCTTTAGTTAAAAATAACCGTCAGAAACTTTGGAGAGTGAGGCGGTTATTTTTTTGTATATGCCAAAATGATAATTATTAAAGTTAATACTAATATGTACTCATAATAATCCATAGGCAAACACCCCTTTCCGGGGCAAAACCCTCCACCGGCAGAGCCGGTCCCCCTCCCTTAGAAGGGAGGCAAATTACAGGCTGTCTTTCAAGGGCTGATGTAAATCAGCCTGGTTAAATTATAACATACTATTTCGTCAAAGGTCAATATATAAGAGGAATTTTGTTAGTTTCTGTTTTAATGGTTTAATGGTAGCCTCAGTACAATATTAAGTGAAATAAATTATAGATGATAACACTATATGAGCTAAATAAAAATTTATGGGACAGTCTGTTTAAAATAAGAAGGAAGAATTAATATGGAAAAATGTTTTATGTGCAAAGGCAATATGGAAAATGGATATACCAATTATATGCTTGATATGGACGGACATTTTATTATTATTAAAAATGTCCCCTGTCATGTCTGCAGTCAGTGCGGAGAGGTTTCATACAGCGGAGAAACTATGGCTAAAATCGAAAATATAGTGAATGTGCTTAAAGAGAACCTTACAGAAGTTGCTATTGTGGAGTTTGCGGCATAAAATTGAAATGACATAATTTTAGAAAACCCTCCGCCCTTCGGGCACCTCCCTTAAAAGGGAGGCAAAAAGAGAAGAAGCGGTCCCCTTCCATTAGAAGAGAGGCAGAGAAACCTTCCGCCCTTCGGGCACCTCCCTTAAAAGGGAGGCAAAAAGA
>CAJFNV010000025.1 GCA_904395805.1 Candidatus Gallispira edinburgensis
AGAAAGAGATCTGACGACCGTTAGGTCGGCTTTTGCCAAAGGCAAAAGTGCTGATCGCCCCTACAAAATGGTTGGGTTGTCAGCGTATTGGTGCGGTAAATTGGAATTTAGATGATGTGGGAAATCTCAGTTAGAGGTGCGAAATATTAAGAGAGTTATTTTAAGGAGGCAGTTTATGAGAATAAGTATTAAAAATATGGAAATTGTTAATTTTAAGGGAATAAGGAAGCTTGATATTAAATTCAATGAAGGTATGACAAGTATCAGGGGTGGCAACGGCACGGGAAAGACAAGCGTATTTGATGCCTTTATGTGGCTGCTCTTTGGAAAGGACAGTCAGGGGCGAAAGGAATTTTCCGTAAAGAGTCTTGATACAAAAGGCAATGAAATACCTAAAATCGAACACAGTGTAACGGGGGTTTTTGACATTGACGGCACAAGCCTTGTGTTAAAGAAAACATTGCGTGAAAAGTGGATCAAGAAAAGAGGTTCCGCAGAAGAAGTATTTGCAGGGAATGAGGGCATATATGAAATAAACAATGTAAATGTCAGGCAGTGGGAATATCAGAACAAAATTGATGAAATTATAGACGAAGAGGTATTCAGACTTATTACAAATCCTGTGCTTTTCAGCGGCAGCAAGTGGCAGGTACAGAGAAAGATACTTACGGATATGGCAGAACTTGGTTCCGATTATGAAATAGCTTTAAAAACAGGCATGAGGGAGCCTGAAAGACTTCTTGAAAAGGGTGTTGATGAAAGATTAAAGGAGCTCTCTGCATTAAAGAAAAAAATTTTGAAAGAGGCAGAGGCAATACCCATAAGAATAGATGAAATTTACCGTTCAATGGGCAGTGAGGAAAAGAGAAGTGCTGCGGAAGTGGAGGCTGAAATCAGGGATGTTAAGGAAAGGATATTCCGTATTGAAAATGAGATAAGGTATTTGAAAACAAATGACGGGGCAAGGAGAGAGGCCGAATCAAGGCTTAAAAGAGCAGAGGCCGAACTTGAAAAAAAGAGGGCTGATCATGAGGAAAGGGTGGCTGTAATCAAAAGCAGAAATGCCAACAGGAGATATGAAAAGCAAAAGGAAATAAGCAGTATCAAATACAGCATTGAGGACTGTGAAAGAGCTGTAAGTGATATTAAGAGAGAAATTGCCGAAAGAAACAGGAGTTCAGCAGGCATGAAGGATGAGTATGAAAGGGTCGAAAAAAGTGAGTTTGATGACAGGTGTCCTTACTGCGGCAGGATATGGGAGGAAAGTGACAGAAGAGAAAAATTTGAAGCTTTTGAAAAAAGCAGAAATGAAAGAATTGCCGAAATAAGAGAAAAGGCTGAAAAGGCGGGCAGTGAAACTGCTTTATTAGAGAAGGAGCTTGAGATAAAGCTGAGAGAACTTGACGGACTTAAAAAGGTGCTTAATGAGGCTGACATCAATATAATTGATGAGGAAGTCCCGCCTATGGACTTATCCGATAATATTGCTGAAGTTGAAAAGGCGAAAAGTGAGCTTATTAAATGCCGTGTTGATACAAGTGAGCAGGAGGCTGATATAAGAGTACTTAATATCAGGCTGAGAGAACTTGAAGGAGAACTGTCCGAAATAAACAGTGAGGCAGGATACAGAAAGAGAATTGATGAGCTTAAAAATGCCGAAAGAGAAAAGAGAGAGGCTGCCGCAAAAACGGAGCTTATGGAAAGAGAACTTAAGGAATTTACAGAGGCTAAAATAAATATGCTTGGTGAGGCTGTAAACAGTAAATTCGGTATTGTTAAATTTAAGCTTTTTGATCATCAGATAAACGGCGGATATACAGAGTGCTGCGAGGCGACCGTAAAGGGTGTGCCATACAGGGACCTGAACTATGCCATGAAAATAAATGCGGGGCTTGATGTTATAAGGACATTGCAGAGGTATTACGATACATATGTGCCTGTGTTTGTTGACAACAGAGAAAGCATTAATGAGCTTGGAGAAATTGACTCTCAGCTTATCTGCCTTGAGGTAACAGGGGACAGAAGTCTTAAAATCGTGTGAGGTGGTTTAAGTGGCTATAAGCAAAAAGGGTATTGACTATTATCCCCGTGATGTGGGCATGATGAGGGACAGGAAGTTTAACAAGGCAAGGCAGAAGTTCGGATATCTTGTTTATGTAATATATGACGCACTTCTTGAAATGATATACGGGGACAAGGGGTACTATATTGTTTACAACGACAGAACGAGGGATGAGGTCATTTGGGAGCTGCAGGACTACTGCCGTGGGAAATACAGTGTTGATGAAACTACCATCTGCGATGTTATAGAAATGCTGACAGAGTGCGGACTATTCAGCGGCGACTGTTTTAAGCAGGGTATTATAACAAGCAGAAGAATACAGGAAGTCTATTACAGGACTACTGTGGAGCGTAAGAATGTGGTTGTTTCAAGGGATATATGGCTTTTGGGTGTGGAGGAAATGAGGGGGATCTCCTCCAAGTCATCCATACTGCAGTGTATTGAAGATCGGGAGAGCATGGGGAGAGGTACGGAGGATGAGGGATCGGATAAAGAACAAAATCGTGAGGATAAAGGGGAAAAGGGAACGGATAAGGGACAAAGTAAAAAAGAGGAAAATAAAGTAAATGAAAGTAAAGTATATGAAATGAAAAAGGAGAAGGCGGCAGTTGACAGTGACATTAAGAAGGCTTACAGGGAGTGTTTTAAGCAGATACTTGAGCCGGGAAGCAAGGATGAGGGGCTTATTAAGGAGTGGCTTTGTAAGTATGACAGGGAGCTTATTTGTCAGGCTTTAAGGATAACCGGGGAGAGAGGGAAAAGCTTTATGGCATATACGGAGGGGATACTTAAGAAGTGGAAGAGTGAAGGGGTTGAGGATTATTTGGATTATCTGTTTAAAGAGTGAAGAGTTGAAGTTAGTTGGGAATTAATTTATTTGTTAGTGCGGTAAATTGGAATTTAGCTGCTGGGATAAAAATCCTCCACCGCTGACGCGGTCCCCCTCCTTTACAAAGGAGGCTGATTGCGGGCGAGCAATGCTCGCCCCTACAGGTG